>DAHVFL010000147.1 GCA_027316975.1 Chloroflexota bacterium
CTGTTTCACCTCTGCGAGATCCATGTGTCTCTGCTTCCTTTCTTCCCCTAACGCGCCTGACTCTCAGGCGTAATAGAGGGTAAACTACCATTTATAGACAGAAGGGCGGCGATTTTCCAGGCAAGGAATCTGCTCCCGCGCCCGCTCGATCTGCTCCAGGTCGATCTCTGTCATGACAACCGCCGGCATATCCTGCGCTTGCGCCAGCACCAATCCCCACGGATCGACTATCATCGAGCGACCGAAACACTGGCGATTGGGCGGATAACTGCCCACATGCGCCGGAGCCACCACGTAGCACAGGTTCTCGATAGCCCGCGCTCGCAGCAGCACCTCCCAATGATCGCGTCCCGTATGCAGCGTAAATCCTGCTGGCACCAGCATAACCTGCGCGCCTCTCAAAGCCAGCAGGCGATACAATTCAGGGAAGCGCAGATCATAGCAAATCGACAGGCCAAAAGTGATGCCGTCGATTTCAGCCGTCACCACTTCGTTGCCCGGAGCGATACGATCAGACTCATAGTGCTTCTCGCCATTCGCCAGGTTCACATCAAAGAGGTGAATTTTGCGGTAACAGGCCGCGATCTCACCATCACGATTGATGAGAGCCGTCGTATTGTAGAACTTACCCGGCAAATCAGGGTGACGCTCGACGATGCTGCCGCCATGCACAATCATATGATAGCGGCGCGCCTTCTCCTGCAAGCGCTCGATACATGGGCCAGGAACCGTCTGCGCCGCCTCGTCAAAACCAGAGTAGGGACCCAGGTACGACCAGAATTCGGGCAACGCCACAAATTCCGCGCCCATATCAGCAGCCCGATCTAAAAATAGCTCCACCTGAGACAAATTCTCGGCAGGATTATCACGCGAATTCAACTGAATGACAGCCGTTTTGAGATGCATCGTTGTGGCTCCTTACTCTGCGCAACGCCAGGCGGCAAACCCCAGACAAAGCCCGCTTATATGAATAGCAGAGTAGCATGTACGAACAATAGCGTCAAGTGCAAAACACCCCACACAGCGCCGTTCTCTATGGACAAATCCATCAAATGTGGAGTGACCAGGACGGGGGCAAGCCCCCGTCCTGGTCACTCGTAGACATCAATCAATACATCTCGACAGCAACGTACCACTATGATACACTAAGAACAACATAAAAGACGCAAAATAAAACATCGTAGAAGGGCATCAACAGTCTACATGTACAAACCGCCACTACCAGAAGACGACGAGCCACAAGATATCCTGGAGTTTTCCTACCCGGCCCGTCAGCACAGATCATCACAGAACGGCACCGCTCAACACCGCCGGATACCGCGAGAGTATCGCACCGGCGAACTCCCGGGCGAACCAAAAATTAAACGAGCCTCGCTCCTTCGCGAACAACAAGAGCAACAGGCCCGATTAGAAGCAAAGGCGCGCCAGGAAACAGGGAACGCTAAAGCGGTCAGAAAACCTTCGCCTCATGCCTCTGGCACGTCCACATTGCGTTCAGAAACAGGCAGAAGCAGAGCCATCCAGGAACCTGATCCGAATACATATTCGCGCAGGCCGCGCCCGGAGACGAGCAGCGCAAGAATACAAAGAGAGCCTGGCGCCCCCCGCGTGCGCGGAGCGCGCGATGTATCCGACACCATACTCATAGCCCGCAATCGTCGCTCATCGTCAACGGGTGCCTACGCGCCCCACAGGAGCGCGCCCCGGCCTGCGCAGCGCAGGCTAGCCGGCACATCTTCTACCCACTCATGGCGTTCTCAGCCGCGATCGCTTTTCACACGCAAACAGGTAATCACCATCACCAGCCTCATGATCGTGATAATCGTCTTATTTATCCCAATCGCGTTGATTAGCAAACAGAACTCATCACTTACCTATTTATATTCAACTCCAGGCGTTGATAACACACAACCCGCCGTGAACGGGCAATCGCCAAACCGTAACCTGATCATCAGGCCGCAGGATACCGACCACCCCGCCCCACCTGTTTTCGCCACATCTGCCTACCTGCTCGATGCCGACACCGGCGACACCCTGTATGCCTCCCAGCCTTTCATGCGCCTGCCCATGTTAAGCGTCACCAAATTGATGACGGCTTCCCTGGCAATCGAGCAAAAAGGCAATAATCTCGAGCAGAGAATCACCATTACGGACGCCATGAGCAACGATATCAGCCGGCTCAGCCCCGATAGCTCGTTGTTTGGCATTAAAAAGGGCGAAATCTACACCCTGCGCGACCTGCTCTACGGTCTGCTCTTCGTTTCCGGCAACGACGCCGCCATCGCAATCGCGGACGCCATGGGCGGCAATCTCCCGCGTTTCGTGGCTGAGATGAACACAAAAGCGCGGCAACTGGGCCTGTACGACACCCATTTCGTGAATCCACACGGCCTGTTACAGGCAGGACAATATTCATCCGCTCGTGACCTCGCGCTGCTTGGCTTCTATAGTATGGGCATACCAACCCTCCACCAGATTAGCGGCCAGAAATCCTATCACATCCCCAGAGGCGGCAACCATCCCGAACGCTTTCTGATCAATGAAAACCAGTTTTTGTGGTGGTACCCCGGCGTGGACGGCGGCAAAACGGGCTATGACAATCAATCCGACTTCATTCAAGTCATGTCGGTCACACGCAACCGTCACCATCTCATCGGCGTGGTTATGAACACCATCAACTGGTGGACCGACATGCGCAACCTCATGAACTGGGGCTTCAGCTCATTCGCCTGGATTTCCCCGCGCGATGTGGATACCCGGTACTCCATCCCCTATGACTACCTGTGGAACTTTTTCGCCAGAGACACAAAGGATTTCACTATCCCAACCGCCGACCGCGGACGCTACTACGTCTATACCGGCCAGAGCATCTCCGGGCCAATTCTAGCCTATTTCGACGCGCGCAAAGGGCTACAAACCTTCGGCTACCCGATCAAAATGCCGGCAAAGTCTGCCTCGATCACCAGCCAGCAGTTTGAACGCGGCACCATCCAGTGCGACCTCAGTACGAATACGTGCCGGCAAATGTAATTAGAGCCTGCTTGCGACATCCCCCTCTTGCTGCTATACTGCTTCTATAAAAAGAGTCTTACGGAGTCCATTTTTTACAGCGCTGTATCTAACTTCACGCACAGGCGGGTGAAGGAGCAAGCGTATGGATGCCCAATATACCTCAGTTCCAATACCACTGTTTCCCCACATGCTCTTCATGGATCGTTACTACGTCTTGAACGAGGTTGGTTCGGGCGGCTTCGGTTCAGTCTACAAAGCTCAGGACACGCGCAATGGAGATACACTCGTCGCCATAAAGGAGATCAACCTGGCTGGCCTGCTTGCAAGGACCAGGATTGAAGCCACCAGCGCCTTTGAGCGTGAAGCAAGCCTTTTATCACAACTGCACCATCCTAATCTGCCACGCCTGTATGAATATTTTCAACGGCCCGAGCATTGGTACCTCGTTATGGATTTTATCGTCGGCGAAACCCTCGATGAATACCAGAGCAAAGCGCCCCGGCAGCGCCTTCTATTAAGCGATGCGCTCGATATCGGCATTCAACTGTGTACCGTCTTGCATTACCTGCACTCCCAACAACCGCCCATCATCTTTCGCGACCTCAAACCCTCCAACATCATACGCGCCCCGAAGGGGCAAATCTACCTGATCGATTTCGGCATCGCGCGTTACTTCAAGCCGGGACAGCCGAAAGACACCATGGCCCTCGGTTCGCCCGGCTACGCAGCGCCGGAGCAGTACGGTAAAGCGCAAACCACCCCGCGTGCCGATATTTACAGTCTGGGAGCCGTTTTGCATCAACTGCTTACCACCAGGGACCCCTCAGAAGCGCCCTTTCGCTTTACACCCCTGCGTCCCAAAAGCCAGAGCCACGCCGAACCTGGATCGCTTACCACCAGCATGGTAGACATACTGGTCAACAAACTTGAAACACTCATCGCCAGTATGCTCGCTATGGACGTGAACAAAAGGCCCTCAGATGTAGCCAGTGTGAAAGAGGAACTTCACGTCATAAGCACGCTCTGGTCCGAAATCCATAAAAGCTACTGGCGTCCAAAACTGGGCTATACCTCACAACCGCCCCTGTCATCCTGATACAACTGCAACGCAACGGATAGAAGAATCGTAGAAAACATGGGAGGAAAGCCCCGGCCCATCGTCGCGGGAAAAGCCCGAAGAAAAGCCGGTAGCGCGATTGTGGCACTGTTTACATGCTCCAGACTTGATCGCATCGTTTATACTGGTGAAGCAAGGTGAAAAAATGCGCCTCCCAGAGCCCATACAGATACAGGTAATTGCAATGATCTATCTTCCTGGAAAGGTAATACGTAATGAGCGATGAAGTTCAAGGGAACTTTGACGGTCGCGCGCAAATTATGGTCGTCCTCGTAAACCTGCTTCTCGCTTTTTCTCTGCTGGCCTGTGATGGACCAATTCTCAATCTTGGCGCATCTACCACTCCGACCGTCACCGGTTTGCCCGGCAATGCGCAGTTGAATACCTGGTACCCGGCAGCGCGTGGCATCGATGTCCGTTACGAAAATTGGAAGACAGCCGGCGAAACCGACTACGATACCGTTACCATCACGCGTGTTGACCCCCAGACTGTTACACTGAGCATTGGCTATCAGCCAGATAAGCCGCTTCTCATGAGCCAGTGGATGCAGCAGGAACACGCGGCAGCCATTATCAACGGTGGCTACTTCGACTCGAACGACCAGGCGACAGCCCTGGTTATTGCTAACGGGCAGACCTACGGAAGCACGTATAGCGGCTTTGGCGGTATGCTTTCGATGGATAGGAACGGACATATCAGTCTGCGTTCGCTTCAACAACAACCGTATAACTCCGGCGAATCGCTCGCGCAGGCCGTCCAAAGCTCACCCATGCTGGTAATGGGAAGCAAACGCACCCAATTCAGCGCCACTCCCGCGCAAAGCCGCCGCAGTATGGTGGCAGTGGACAAAAATGGCAAACTTCTGTTCATCTCCAGCCCCGACGACATGTTCTCGCTCGATCAACTGGCTGACCTGCTGATCTCCTCCGACCTCTCGATCAACACGGCCCTCAACCTGGATGGCGGCGCATCAACCGGCCTCTACGTCAATGGAAGCGAACAAACACACGTAACCATCGATTCATTTGTGCTGCTCCCGCTTGTAGTGATTATAAAGGAAAAATAAGCTCTCTACTTCTTGACAAAGCGTACATTTCAACGTACACTCAAGTGTACATACGACTGTGTTTCTTTTTCGAAAGGGGCCTTTACAATGCGTGGGACAGGGCAAATTATTCCCATAACTAAACTGCGAGAGGAGATAATGCGCTTGCCGGAGATTCTCAACGAGAGCAAGCAGGTGACAGTAACACGACATGGCTATCCAGTGGCCACTATCCTTTCAAACAAAGACTACGAACAAATCTGTGAAGATTTGGAAAGAATGAGCCAGGAGTTACAATCTTTTAATTGTAGCGGCTGTGGGACTGCGCCGAAAAGGGGATCGCTCAGATATTTATAAAATTGCCGAACGTCTCCTTCGCTCGGGATTTCTACATTTAGAATAGGCTCTTTCGACACGAACAATTCACTATCTCAAAGGACATGGGCTAAGCCCACGTCCTCCAAGAATTTATGCGCTCGCCATCCCCCTGCGAATCTCGTCCTGCATCACCCCTACCGCGTCGGCCAGGGGAACCACGCGGCTCTCCCTCTGGGAGCGCAGCTTGATCTCCACGCCGCCGTTCTTCAGGGAACGTTTGCTAATCACGGCGCGGATTGGGTAGCCGAGCAGGTCGGCATCGTTGAATTTAACGCCGGCAGTCTCGGCGCGATCATCATAGATCACCTCGATGCCCGCGGCCTGAAGATCAGCATAGAGTTGCTCGGCGGTCTGGCGATTCTCTTCCTTCTCCAGGTCCAGTCCCACCAGCGCGACAGAATAGGGCGCGACGCTGAACGGCCAGATGATGCCCTTTTCATCGTGACTCTGCTCCACCAGCGTCGCCATGATGCGCCCGACGCCTATGCCGTAGCAGCCCATCAACATGGGATGCGCCGCGCCCTCAGCATCCAGGTAAGTTGCATCGAACAGCTCGCTGTACTTGGTGCCGAGTTTGAAGATATGGCCTACTTCGCTGCCACGAATAGCGCGCAGTGTTCCACCGCAGCGCACGCAGGTCGCGCCAGTATAGGCCGAGGCGATATCTTCCCACTCATCCACGCGGAAATCTCGCGGATAATTGACGTTCTTGACGTGGTAATCGACGCGATTCGCGCCTGCCACGAAATTGTTGCCCAACTTGAGCGAGGTGTCAGCCACGATGAATACGCGCTCATCCTTGCCTAGCGGTGACGTATAGCCCGCTACAATTCCCGCCTGGGTCAGTTCCTCCGGCGTCGCCAGGTGCATATCAGCCGCGTTGATACCGGCGCGATAGAGCATATTGGAGAGCTTCACCTCGTTGATCTCCAGGTCGCCGCGCACAAGCGCCATCACCATTTTGCCGCCCGCTACATAGCAAACGGACTTGATGGTTTTCGCCTCCGGCACCTGCAAGAAAGCCGCCAGGTCGCTGATCGACTTGCAATCCGGCGTGTAAACCTCTTCCAGCGCGGCTTCAGGTTCGCGGGGCAGTTCTGTGCGCACAAACTCCGCCTTCTCGCGGTTGGCGGCATAATCACAGGTATCGCACATCATGGCATCATCTTCGCCCGCCTCGGTGATGGCGAGAAACTCCTGCGAATCTTTGCCGCCGATTGCGCCGCTATCAGCTTGAATGACAATGAAACGCAGGCCGCTGCGCGTGAAGATGGCGCGGTAGGCGTCCGCCATCTTGCGATAGCTGACATCCATGCCGTCATAATCGGCATCGAAGCTGTACAGGTCCTTCATGATGAACTCGCGCACGCGCAGCAGCCCACCACGCGGGCGCGGCTCGTCGCGCAGCTTCGTCTGTATCTGGTAGATCAACTGCGGCAGGTCACGGTAGCTGCGCGCGAACTCTGCCGTCAAAATGGTCACAACCTCTTCGTGCGTCGGGCCAAGCACCATATCGCGCCCCTTGCGGTCTTTCAGCTTGAACAGCACGTCGCCCATAGCCTCAGAGCGCGTCGGGCCGCTGGCAGGCCTTTTATCCCAGATATCCTTGGGCTGGATAACCGGCATAGAAATCTCCTGGCCGCCAGCGCGATCCATCTCTTCGCGCACAATCTGCGAAATCTTGCGAATGACGCGGTTGCCGAGTGGCAGATAGCTATACACGCCCGAAGTCAACTGGCGCACAAAGCCGCCGCGCACCAGCAATTCCTGGTTGCCGCCCTCCGAGTCACGCGGCGCCTCGCGCAACGTTTTGGTGAGTTGTTGTGAAACTCGCATAAGCTTCTCCTTAATCCTGCAAACAGGCAATAAAAAAACCCGTCCCGATATTTCATTCAGGACGAGCGTATTGCCCGTGGTACCACCTTCTTTGAGCTATACCGAAAGACATAGCTCCACTCCACGCGGTTCAATTCGTTTGCGAACCGCTTCCCTCTGCTAACGGTGAGGTCCCGGCCAGTTTCTCACTGACGCTCTCAGGTGGGTTCGATGCTGTACCATCTGCCGGCTTGCACTCTCTCGGCTCGCTGTTAGATTACGCCAACGTCTACTAATCCCGATCATCGCGTTTCATCTGTCAATGTAACACAGCTACCACTCTTTATATTACACCTCCTGTCAAGCGCGCTTGAGAGCTGTTCTGCCTGTCATCCTGAGCGCAGCGAAGGATCTGCCTCGCCGGACGGGGAGATCCTTCACTGCGCTCAGGATGACAGGAATCCAGGGTACGTAAAATAAGTCTTGAGGGAACATGGCTATAGATTTAACGGCAGAGAGCAAAAACACCATGAAATCTATCTCAGCGACCCGCGGCGAGCGGCACCTGATAAGATGAAAACAGTGATCAGGGAACCTGTAACGCGCTTCCCTACTGAAGCGTAATCGCCCCCGTCGAGCTACTGATGCTAATTGGTAAGCAGATTAACGATATGAGGGTGGGATTCGCGAAAGGCGTCGTAATCGGTCTTTGTGCGCCCCTAAAGCAGCGGGAAGCGGACCGCGATTAAAGAGAACGATGCCATCGCGCACCACATTAGCTATAAAAGTCGGATCCCATTCCTGCAAATTGCGCGAAGCGAACATCACTTGCACTTCACGCGGCACATCCAGATGGCGATTATACGCCAGACCAATAGTATGAGAAAGGGTATCACCCCGGTTAACTGCCAGCAGTAAATCGTCACTGTCAAAAATAGCAAGAAGGTCAACATCGCTAGGATTTTCGCCTAACGGACGCTCATCATGACGCGCAACTGAACCATAGAGAATGACAGCAAGCAAATCGGAATGCTGCTTAGCCAGTATGCCGATAATGTCCACTATGAGATTACTTGTCAAACTATCTAACCATGTCGGGATAGTTTTCGTTACCTTCATAGGCTGCATATAGGCACTCCTTTTCTCACTGAACAGCCCATGCATGAATCCTTTCCAATAAATTCAGCGCATGTTTCACAGTCGCAGGATCGGTACTTCTGCCATACCACCCACCCTGCCGAACGCGATCCATGTTCTCCCACCATTCGGCCACTGTCAACTCTTGCTGACGGCGGAGGAAGGTTCCCAGTCGCGCATGACTCTCCTGGTGGCTCTGATGCTTCGTTTCGCAACCGAAAGCAATCCAATGAAACGCTGCTCCCCACGCACCCTCAATAACCATTCGAGCAGCCGATGGGCTCCCTTGAAGTTGCAGGATAGTCTGTTCAATGTCCTCCGCAGCCTGTCGATGTGACTCAGCTAACATATTCCACCCTCTTTTAATCGCAGAGTAACCCACCATATATCAGGTATCATATCAAATTACGGGTCAGATTGCAAAATAGCAATTTTTCCATTTTTCCACGCGCTTTTACTTGCCCCCTATTGCAGCGTAATCGCCCCCGTTGAATTGTTGATATTGATCGGCACGCTGGCCAGCGGTTTGATGGCTGGTCCCTGCACAACGGCGGCGTTATTGGCGGGGTCAAATTCCGCGCCGTGGCATGGGCAGATCAAAAGCGACGTGCTCGAATCGAATTGCACCGGACAGCCTGCGTGCGTGCAGGTCGCATCGAAACAGACAAATTTCCCATTGTTCAGATGAACCAGTACGCCGGGATCGCCATTGGACGGGATGGTAAAGGTCACAGCGCTATTGGCGGGCACGGCGCTTTCCTGCGCGATGGCGTTAGATGAACCCGAACCTGTCGCTGTGCCAGTACCCGCGCCCGGAGTCGTTTGCGTGGTGGTTCCGCCACCGCTTGTCCCACTGGTGTTACCGCCGGTCTGGACGGGCGTAGCAGTAGTGTCTCCACCCACGTTCAGCGCCTTTGCGACAACGGTGATGCCCAGCATACCCAGGCCACCCGCCAGTATGCCCCACAGAAAGTTGCGCCGATTTTCCATAGAACGCCGCTGAGCAGCAATTTGCGCCTTGTAACTTGATTGCCTCTGCTGCTGCGCAGCGCCCTGTGAGTAGCGCGCGCCCTGGTTGGTCATCACCGAGTATGGCACACCCTGCGGATAACCGCTCACGTTGCTATTGTACGCGGGAGCCGACGACGCGCCAGGCAAACCGCCCTGAACGCCCTGTCCAGAAAACGCCACACCAGGAGCTATTTCACGCCCGGTGCCAACACCAAGCGCCACTTGCGCGATGCGCCCCACCCACACTCGCGACCCTGGCGACAGTATGTTCAAGAAACGCGGCACGAGCAGGCCATCGAGCGAGGGCGCCGCGCTATGCAGAGGACCCG
>DAHVFL010000148.1 GCA_027316975.1 Chloroflexota bacterium
GCTGTACCCTGGAAGGACGCGATTCATCGCGTCCGTCTCGCCCCTGCTGTACCCTGTAGGGACGCGATGAATCGCGTCCGTCTCGCCCCTGCTGTACCCTGGAAGGACGCGATGAATCGCGTCCCTACGTTCACCCTGAAGGATGGAGAGCCGCCTGGATAAAAAGAAAGCATTTCGCCCCTTGCTTGCTTTCCCAAACTATGGTATAATGAAAGCAAGCAAGCTACCATCCAATGTAGCCCTGGCACATTCGCACATTCTCCCCGCTCACCTGAGCCTCTCGCCTTCCACCCTCAATCATTGTCCCACCATCCATACTCCTCTCTTAAAGAGACTCACCCCCGGAAAGGACCTCATCCATGACCTTCGACCCCCTCAGCGACGGCTTCATCCACCACCTCGAACACTCCCTCGCCTCTCCAGGCACACCACCCCCTCCCCCGACCTCTGCCAGTTCCCCTGTCCCCGCTTCCTCTCCCGTAGAACTCTTCCTCTCAAATGTACCGGACAAACCCCTCACCTGGCTCTGGCCCGGTCGCATCCCCCTGGGCCATCTCACCTTACTCGATGCCGCCCCCGGCTGCGACCCTTCCCTCCTGGCCCTCACCCTCGCCGCCTGCATTTCCAGCGGCAAGCCCCTGCCCGGCGGCGCGCCCACCCCACCCGGTAATGTCATCCTCTTCGCCCCCTACGACTCGGCCTCCGCCACCCTCAAACCCCGCCTGCAAGCCGCCGGAGGCGACCCCGCCCGCGTCCTGCTCTTCCGCCCGCCCATCGAGCAGACTTCGCGTATACCCTCCGCCGCTCGCTCCTTCGCGCTCTCCTCTGTTATAGATCACCTGTCCAACACCATCCGCCGCCTGAACGCGCGCCTGGTCATCCTCGATCCCGCCAGTGCCATCCCTGGCCTCTTGCGCTGCTTGCCCGCCCTCAGCGAACTCGCTCAACAAACCAACTGCGCCATTCTGCTCACCCACTCCCTCAACAAGCCACCTGCCGACCTCTTACACTCATCCGGCCCGACTTCTCCTCTATATGAAGCCGTGTGCAGCCGCCTCTTACTCACCCCCGATCCGGCTGACGAGCGTCACAACCTCCTCATTACCACTGGACATCCCCTCAGCGCACAGCCTCCCATCCTCGCCTGCGACCTCCTCTGCTCCGATGGAGGCATCCCGGCTATCCACTGGCTCGCTGAACGAGATCACACCCACCTGGCCCGCCTCTCTACCGCTCCCCTGCACTCCCCGCATCGGCAAGCCATCCTCCGTTTCTTGCACAACAGCCCCACCCCTCAGAGCATCCCGTCAATCCTGGCTGCCACTTGCTACGACCCCGAAGCCGGGCGCAAGATGCTCACCCGCATGAAACTGGCCTGCGAACTCGTCTCTCCCGCCCGTGGTCTCTACACCACCGCCAACCATCCCTCACTGTCTTCCCTGACCTCCCTCACCAATGATTCTCTCCCTGTCTCGAATGTCCCAACTCCTTCACCCTTACCAGACCCGCCCGAGAACCACTTATCGCAGTGCAGTGCGTCATCTCCCCTGGCCAATCCTCTCGCTGACCATACCACCGGCCCAATTCCAGCAGATTCTCACCTGTCCCCCGTCCCAAATGTCACAAACCCCGTTGACACCACAGATATATTGTTACAAGACACTTCTCAAGAACGTTCTCTAAACATGACAGTTGAAATGGACAATACACATAATGAATTTTGACGACCACAACGGGTCATGAGAGGGACGCGTGCTCCCCTGCCATTCTGTAAGGACAGGGGGTGGATGCAGGGAAGGGTGGGGGCCTTGCGCCTGTCCTTCGTCGCCACAGGATTCGTTCCCGTTTCAATCCTCAAAATTCATCAGAGCAAATATGACACAGACCGGCAATATTCCACAACAGAATACAGAGACCGGCATGGAGGAAAGGCCGCGAGACGCCGCAAAGCCTGCCGTTCGTCAGCGACTCTTACGAGCGCTGGCTTCAAACTGGCTGCTGGGCCTGCTGGTTTTTGGTGCGGCGCTGGTCTTTGACCTGCACAATCTGGGTACGCCGGGCATCTGGTTTGATGAGGCTTTCTCGGTTGAACTGGCGCGGCAGCCGCTGCCGTTGTTGTGGCATATTATCTGGGGGCCTGAGCCGAATATGGAACTGTACTACCTGTTCCTGCACTTCTGGCTGGGGCTGACGGGTCTGCTCGGCTTCAACCCGGTCGAAGCGGTGGTGCGCCTGCCCTCTGCCGTATTCGCGGGGCTGGCCTCGGTGATGGTCTTCTTGCTGGGGCGGCGTTACCTGGAGCTATTGGCTGGCATCACGGGCGCGGGCCTCTTCACACTCAACTACCTGCAACTGACCTACGCGCAGCAAACGCGCACCTACAGCCTGCAACTCTTGTTGACGTGTATAGCGTGGTATGCTCTGTTTGCTATCTTGACTCGCGAGACGCATACAAAACGCTGGTGGGCCTGCTTCATTATCGCGAACACGCTGGCGGTATACGCGCACCTGTTCAGCATTGTGATTATCTTTGCGCAGGTAACTGCTTACGGTGGTCTGCTTCTGCTGCCCGGCCCCTGGCGTTCTGTAGCGCGTCGTCGCTCGCGCGCCTTCATTGCCAGTTTGCTGCTGACGGGTGTATTGATTCTTCCGATGCTGCTGGAAAGTTTACAGGGGCCGAAAACCGGCTGGCTGCCTGTACCGTACCTGCGCGAGGTGGTCGTTCTTTTCCAGTTGATTACCGCCGGCAGCAATATCTACCTGCTCATCCTGTTCGTATTGTGCTTCTGCGCTGTGTTGATTGCCCTGCTGCCGCATGTGCCAGATTCCGCGTCATTGTTGCAGAGCGTCACCTTTTACCGGCCAGGAGATCGGCAGAGCGAACAGCAGATGCAACAGCTTTTGCCCATCGCTTTCGCCCTGGTGTGCTGGTTTTTTGTGCCGGTTATCAGCAGCTTTATCGTTTCGCAGGGATCGATTCGCCTCTTTTCGACGCGCTATCTGGTGACGGTTCTGCCTCCCCTGTTTTTACTGGTAGGGTTGGCCGTTGTCGCGCTGCGCTGGCGCGGGGCGCAAATCGCGCTGATTGTGGGATTGTTCTTGATCGCGTTCTCCCTTGTGCCGGTGTACTATCGGAGCGCGCAGGTTGAGGACTGGAACTCGACCGTGCGTTGGCTGGAGCAGCGCTCGCAGCCGGGTGATGGGCTGGTCTGTTTCAATAACGACGTACAGCAGGGCTGCCAGATTGCCGTTGAGTATTACCTGCGCGCCTATCCCAACGGGACGCATTTTAGCAGCGATTCGCCGGGCGCGTTCTCCTGGGAAAACTTCGGCCCGGTCGATCCCGCGACGGGTTCGGCTGCGGCGGTTGATCCTCGTGCCCTGGCTCTTTATGCTGCGCGGCACCCGCGCCTGTTCTATATCGTGGGGCGCGTTCCCACCAGCGTGGCGGCGGCCCAGGCGCAGGCCGCGCAGTACTGGCTGGACAGCCAGTATCGCCTGCTGGGACGCATCCATACGCCCACCGTTACCATTAGCTGGTATGCCACTTCGTAAAACGAGCGATAGAAGTAGCGCGGAACGCGCCAGTGCGTAGGGACGCGGGTGGATGTGGGGATGGGCGGGGACCCTTGTGGGCGTCCTTCTCGCCAAATGTACGCATCGTCCATCGCATATCACACATACGCGGTCATAATCATATCGGTGCAACATTGATATGCAGGGACGAAGGACGCCCACAAGGGTCCACTCATCCGCTCCACACCGCCCGCGTCCCTACAAAAATGTGCTACCATTAGAGTAGTTGAAAACATTCTGGAGAATCTGGTCGTGTCCGATACATTTGAAGAACAATTTGCTCCACTGCTCAAAGAGGTCTTTACTGCTCACGCGCATGAGCAGTTGCGACAGGGCGCGGATGGATTGGCGTTGGCGCGTGGCTATGCTGAGCAGGGCAAGCCCGATTTCGCGCTGGCATTCTTGCTGCTGCTGGACATTCCCGATGCCGAAAAACGTGACACACTGGCCCTGGCATATGAGCGACGCGCCCGCCTTTCCGAAGAAAAAGCGCGGCAGCTCGATAAACAATTTCATCGCTCGTTTCCCTTGATTAAACTGGAAGCGCAAAAAGACCGCAAACTAGCCAGCGCCATACGCGGCGGTCATACGGCGCCTTCAAGCCGTGTTCCGCCGATCAATTAGTGCCTGTAAGATTGGTTCATAATCAGGCGTAATATCTATGGGACCTGACAAATATGTCGAATCTGAACGTCCTTCATCGCATTTTTGCGTAGTTGTCCGGTTTTGTGAACTATTTCATACCTGGATTCGTTATTGATATGGTAGTATTGCGCGGGAAAGTTTTTTATGTATCAGGGTCAGCGTGCCCTATTATTGAAGAGCTATGGTACATTGTTTAAATCCTGGAAAACCGCACGAAAATAGCGGTATTTCATCTTCTGCCGCTACTGAATCTGGCGCGAACGCCGTACAGGTAGCGGTCGAAGAGCAGGTGGCCTGCCGCTTCTGTAAGTATTTGTTGCAAGACGCACTGCTCGGCGATTGCCGTGTAACGCGCTGGATTGGTTCCGGCGCGTTTGGCGATGTATACGAGGCGGCGCAATCGCCGCCTCTCAGCCGGCGCGTGGCGATTAAGATTATGTCGCTTGAACGTGTGGCCGACGAGGAATCGGTCGAACTCTTCGCGCGCGAAGTCGGCGCAATCGCGGCCCTCGATCATCCCAACATTTTACCTGTGCTGCGCGTTGGCTCCCTGGAGGATGCTCGCTCCTACCTGGTTATGAAATATGCCGCGCGCGACTCACTCCAGAAGTTTTGCCAGGCTGTGCCACAGCAACTTTCTATCATGCCCACGATCACACCGGCCAGCGAAGCCATAGCCGGTGAATCGACTCCAGGGCCAATTTCCGGCGAAACAGGTATCATGGGAGATCAAACGCTTGAGGAAGCTTCAGATAGCATAGATCGGCATGACGAGTTTGACGAGAGCTGCACGGTTGAGCTTTTGACGGGTACGCTACCAGTGCCGGTAACAGATCAAGAAACTATCACGAGCGCGCCAGATGAACAGGACGGCGAGGAGACGCGAGAAATCACCTCATCTCTGGCTGTGGAACCGCATTTGCTCACGGCGCAGCAATTGTTGCCCTACGTCGAGAGCGCGGCGGCGGCGCTGCATTACGCGCACGAGCATAACCTGATTCACCTGGATGTCAAACCGGCTAACCTTTTGTTGGATGGCAACGATCACCTGTTGCTGGCGGATTTCGGCGTCTCGGCCATTATGGACAGCTATACACACGCCTCGCTGCATTGTTACGTGGGAACGCCTGCCTATACCGCGCCGGAACAGTGGTTGGAGCAGCCGCGCCCGGCCAGCGACCAGTACGCGCTGGCCGTCACTTGCTACCAGTTGCTGACCGGCCATCTTCCCTTTACAGGCAACTTATACTCCATTATGCATGGACACCTGCGCACGCCCCCGCCGTTGCTGCGCCAGTGGAATCCCTATATCCCGGAACAGGTGGAGGCGGTCATCCTGCGCGCGCTGGCGAAAGAACCTGCCGAACGCTACCCTGATATGCTCGCTTTCGCCGCTGCCTATCGCGACGCGGTGGAACTGGCGGCCAACGCGCAAACCGATGTGCAGGGACGCAGGCGCACGGCAGCTCTGGCCGGGCGCGGGCGCGATCAAACGGTCGAAGAACTTCCCACCATGCAGTATCCTCAACCCGGTGTAAAAGCGGGCGCGGCGCAAAAGGGCGGGAGTGAAGACGAAGCCGAGCCGCAAGCGTTCGATCAGGTAGCCACCGTAGATGATGATATTGTGCCTTACCGGGAGCGGGGAAAATTGCAGGCTCCCCCGACCAGAAAAAAATGGGGACGTTTGCTCCTCTTGCTCTTGCTCGCCTTTTTGCTTGTGTCTGGCGGCACACTGGGCGCGCTGCGCCTGTTTAACTCCTGCCTGTTGGGCGTCTGCCCCGGCCTGAAGCTCAGCACAAACGAAGTGGATATAACCAATAGCGCGTCGCAACCTGTGAAGATCACGAATACGGGTATAGCAGATTTACACTGGGCTATAGTATCTCCACGTGCTGTATCCTGGCTTTCCTATACACCACCTGACGGAACCCTCGTGGCTGGTAAATCAACCCTGCTAACAATCACAACCGATGCGAGCAAGTTGCAGAGCAGCGATAGCGCCGTGTTGCAAATTGGGGGCCAGGGTGTGAATACGCAGACTATCATCGTCAAGCTTACTGTACAGACAGGTCTGAGTTTGATCTCGGCCACAGGCAGCGAAACCCCGTTTGTCTTTGACCAGTCAGGGCTGTATCCGGGCGCGCAGACGATTACGATAATCAACAAGAGCAGCCAGAGTTTCAACTGGAACGTCTCGTATAAATACGTCAACTCGTGGCTGCAAGTATCGCCGGAACAGGGTACTGTAGCGGCAGGCGGTAAAGGCATCGTGAAGGTAAATGCGAACTTGCAGGGTCTCTTGCCCCTGCCAGCGAAAGCCGAAACCTACCTCGCGGGATTTACTATTCTGGGCAGTCTGGGCCAGTCGGACCCCGGCATCTTGAGCCAGTTTAGCTTTACGCTGGAGGTGAAGCCGGTCGCGCCAACGGTAACACCGCCCGTTATCATTACAACGACGCCACAGACGCCCGTATTTCCTCCGCTCACGCTCAACGCGCGGTCGCCACAGTCAACTGGCGCACCCACTATTGACCGGTCGGGACACAACATGGTGTGGGATGCAGCCGATGATTTGTTTTTTGTCTTCGGCGGTATAGATGGTGCGGGCAATTTACTGAACGATCTCTGGTCCTATAACCCATTGACGGCTAGATGGACACAGATCACTGGCCCGGCCTCTGCGAGCGGCATGTGCGCCAATGGCACCTGGCCCGCGCCGCGTATGAATGCCGCTATGGTGTGGGATAGCGCTCACCAGCAAATCCTGCTCTATGGCGGAGTAGGCGCGAATAATCGCTACCTGGGCGATCTGTGGTCGTATTCGCCGTCCTCCGGCGCGGGCAATTGGACGCCCATTACCTGTTTTGGCAATGGGCCGGGCGCGCGCGCCGCCAATGCTGTCTGGAACGGCAGCCAGATGTTGCTGGTGGGTGGCATTGATAAATATGGTCCACTGGCGGATTTGTGGTCATACACACCTGCTCCTGGCAGCGCTGGTAGCTGGCAACGACTGGGCGATTTCCCGGCGGGGCCGCGCGCCTACCAAACGCTGGTGTGGGACTCAACCGATAACCAGTTGCTCACCTTTGGCGGCCTCGATTTGAGCGGGCAGCAGCGTGATGATTTCTACACATATAGCACGAGCACAGGCTGGCGTCTGATTACACCGGTAAGCGCATTGAATCCGAAGGCGAGACAGCAGGCTATTGGTGTATGGGACAGCAAGGATAGTAAGTTGCTCCTTATCGGGGGCTGGAATGACAACGATCCAACAGGCCCCTACTGGGGTTTCTGGGCCTACGACCCTGCCACGAACTTGTGGGGCTTGCTCACGCCTCTGGATAAAGCCAACGAGCATATTATACCGGGACGCACCGGCTCAACCATGGTCTGGGATGCCAGGGAGCACGAGGCATTCATCTATGCTGGCGCAGGCAATGGCAGGACTGGCAGCACCCTCAACGATTTGTGGATGGTGACAAGCGGATAATGAGAGAATATCGCGTGATGAACTGCCAGGGCAGTTCATCACGCGATATTCTCTTCTTCGTTTTGGGCCGTCAACTGGACTGGCAGCAGGGGCGGCAACTGGTCGAGGCGCGCGATGGGCAATTGGCGGTAGGCATCCGCGCCCGTCAGCCCTGGTGTGCGCCAGCTTTTCACGGCTTGCAGGTCACTGACAAATGCTGGTTGCAGATCGATGCCCAGCGCCTGCCATATCAGGCTGATGGAGCGACGCGCAAAGGCGATGTTGTTGCGCGGTTCGATGCGATCCAGTTCTTCAAAGAAGAAGCCGCAACTGGTGAAGCTGCACTGCTGGTAGTATTGGGCTTCCAGCAGGAGCAAGGTACGCTGCATCAACGATGCGTCGATGCTGGCTTTGCCCTGCTGCGCCCAGAAGCTTTCCAGCGATTCCCAGCCGTTGCGCACGGGCAGGTAGGCATCGCGGGCCGCCCAGGGGTCGCGCAGCGTTTCGCCCGCGTACTGCTCGAAAAGTGGGTTGGCGCGTCCCGCCAGGTTGCGCAGGGCGCGGTTAAGTTCTTTCTTCCAACTGCTATCGTTCTCGGTGCATTCGCAGCCTGTATCCCAACGCGCTACGCCATGACTGCAACTCCACGCGCTCGGCAGGCGCAAGACGACCTCTTTTGTGGCGGGGTGCATCTGCATGTAGCGTGCCAGCGTGCAGACTTCGAACCTGTAGGAGGGCGCACCGGTACGTAAAAGGTGCGTAAGGAATTTGTCGCGCCAGGGCTTGTGATGGCCGTAGAGTTCGCCGTCGGTTGCTATCAGGAGCAACTGCGGTTCGCCCGCCGCCAGCTTGCTCTGTTCCAGGTGGCCGGGCAGGTAGCCGGTAACGAACTCGTCCGCATTGCTGGTGGTGTTCCAATCGAAGGAGACACCGCCGGAAAGCGGCGCGTTAAAGAAAAAGACCGTGATGCTGCGACCCTCGCGCAACGGCAGAATATACAGCTCGGTCGGGTCAATGGGAGAGGCGGCCTGCCAGGGCGCGAGTACGGTATAGGTGATGCCATATTGCGCCAGCAAGTCCAGAGTCTCCATGTCAACGGCAGTCTCGGCCAGCCACATGCCGGTGGCTCTACGCCCATAGCGGCGCTCGAAGTCGCTCAAGCCCCACACAATTTGCGTGCGTTTATCGCGGGTTGAGGCGAGCGGCAGGATGGTATGGTTATACGCCTGGGCCATCGCGTTGCCGACCCCGTAACGCGCTACGTGTTTGCGGTCAGCTTCGATGATGCGCGCATACACATCGGGGTGCGCATCCTCCAGCCAGGCAGCCAGGGTCGGACCAAGATCAAAATTGATTTCATCAAAATTGCCCGCTTCGGCGTTGGGGAGGTAACATTCTTCAGTGATCTTTTCGTTAAAATTGGCGTAAGGGGTCGCGGCGGGTTCAATGGGAATCTGTCCTGTGAACGGGTCGTCACGCGGCGGCTGATAAAAATGCCCGTGCAAACACAGGTAAGCAGGGCCAGTTCGTTGTTTCTCTTCGGTTGTTTTTATCAAATGTGATTGATCGAGCATAGAATTCCTTCTGGTTGCGTAGGCAACAACACCTGAAGCGCTGTCACTACCAATACGTATTACGAATCCTTTCTAGTTTCAAATCTCGCCTGTGACCTTACTCTACAGTATACCAGCGATACCAACGGCAATCCCTGTACAGGCAGCATGTGGGCTAGCCCTAATGCTGCCTGTACATATAGTATACGCTTATGCGCTCAATTCCTGGCGATGCCTATTACCACCCTGAGCGCTGAGCAAGAATTCTTCGTAGGCCTCGCGCAGCCGGGGATAGCGCAGCAGAAAGACACCGGCGTATTCCGTGGTGAGCGGGCGCGGCTGGCGCAGCAGGCGCATGTTCACCTCTTTCAGCAAGCGATTGCCTTTCTTCCCATTGCAGCTTTTGCAGGATGCAACGAGATTTTCCCAGGTACCCGGGCCGCCGCGCGAACGCGGGATGATGTGGTCAAGCGTCAGATCGCGGCTGCGCTTGCCGCAGTACTGGCAGGTTTCGTC
>DAHVFL010000149.1 GCA_027316975.1 Chloroflexota bacterium
GCGTATGTCATTGAAATGGCCGAAAATCCTTATAGAAAGTAGTGTATGTTATACGTTTGCGGTCTGTCAAGAACAAAGGCATAACAAAAAGTGACCAGGGCGGGGGCAAGCCCCGCCCTGGCATCCCATGCTCCAGAGAACTTTTTTAGTCCGCCAGCGCCTCGGCGCGTTGCTCGCCGCTTTCAATCACGTGGCGGCGTTTGAAGCCGAACCAGTAGATTGAGCCGGCAGCAACAAGGATCAGTAACGTTAGCTCAAAGAGCGGGAAACCACCAAGCAGCGGTACACTGGCTAAGCCTGGAAAGGCCAGACCTACCGCCGAGTTGGTGTAGATGCTGCGTAGTCCCCCGAACCACAGGAAGTTAATGATCATTACACCGCCGTAAACCAGCGCCAGTATGTTGATTAGCATACCCCAGCGACCCAGGCTGAAAGGAGCTTTAACCCTGGGCCAGCCTTTCAAGCGGGCCCTTAGTGAGGCAATATTGTTCAAGAAGTACGACGTGTAGATCAAACCTGTTGCGCCCACCACAATGACGCCAATAGCAGAGGGAAGATCTTTCAACGCCAGCAGTGGAATGGCAGAGAGCACGGCAACAGCAATGCCTGCCCACATGGGCGTGCGAAACGTCGGGTTAACGGTTCCCCAGGCCTTCCCAAACGGAAGACGACCATCGCGCCCCATCGAGAACATCAGTCGTATCGTAGCCGACTGGATAGCCAGGGTACAGACGCACACCGCGATGAACACTACCCCCAGGTACACATTGCCCCAACTGGTGCCAAGCGCGTCCTGAATCACTGCTGGCAACGCCTGAGTGAAGTTCGCGCCACTGGCGATGCTCTCAATGCGGTTCAAGCTCCCGATGGAAAGAATTGTGCCACCCAGGAAGAGGATACCGGCAATGGCCGAAAGCCCGATTGCCCACAGGACGCCGCGCGGCGCATTCCTCTGCGGGTCTCTGGTCTCCTCACCAAGCGTTCCCGCCGTGTCGAAGCCATAGATCACGAATAGAGACATGAAAAGCGCGGCAGCAAACGCTCCAAAGTAGGTGTCTCCAAGGCCTGGTGTCCATTGCGCTCCCAGGGTGGTCGTGGAGACCGGTGAGCCGATGAAGAGGAAACTCAGCGGCTGATGGTTGAAGAAGATCAGTAATACTAACGCGAAGCCAATCATGCCAATGATCTCAGCGACAACACCAATGTTATTAATAATGGATACCAGCCGTACACCGGCAACGTTAATGAGAGTACCCACCACAATCGAAAACAGCGCGATGAAAACCGCACTGGGCATCCCAAGAATCGTCGCCGGGATACCGGGGAAGATGGCGAGCAGAGGAATTGGGATCGTAAATGCTACACCCGTGATAGTCAGGATGCCGGCAAAGAAGTAAATCCAGCCGGTAAACCAGCCAAGCGTGTGTCCCGATAAACGCTTGCTCCACTGGTAGATAGAGCCTGCGATGGGGAAGTGCGATGACAGTTCCGCGAAGTTCAACGCTACGATGAACTGTCCAATGGCTACGATGAACCATGTCCAGAAGAATCCGGGTCCGCCCGCCAGGATGCCTAAATAAAACAATGAAAAAGTGCCGGTTGAGACGGAGATGTAGGAGAAAGCCACCGCGAAGTTGGAGAGGAAGCCCAGCGTGCGCCGCAGTTCCTGCTTGTAACCAAACTTTTGCAGTAACGCCTCGTCCCTCTGATCCTGGGTTGTGTTGATTTCTGCCATGCGAGAACGCCTCCTTGTGGTCGGTACGACCACTGATAAGAAACGCCAGATCGAGCCGCTCACCTCTTCATCCGAGATATGGCGAAGCGCAAGCAAGCTGCAAGAGGATTACATAATAAAGCCTACCATATCACTTTGCCAATAAGCAATATAACTATAGTATGAGCTAAAATTATAGATAAAATCAGTAGCGACACCCCTTGCGGGTGTCCCGTGTTCCATCTCCCAAGTCCCGTGTTCCATCTCCCAAGTCCCGTGTTCCATCTCCCAAACAGGTTCCCCTGACGACTTCGTGTGATACGGGACACCCGCAAGGGGTGTCGCTACTGTGTGCATTGCTAATCCTGCGCGCGGCGGAATACAATACCAGTAGAACAAACAGGTTCTTTATTTTCCGCGTACAGGATAGGGGCGGCGGCTCTGCCTCGCCCTGGTTGAGTTGTCTACGAGTTGAAAGGATACTACAATGCGAAGCAAAATAACGGTAGTTGGAGCGGGTTTTGTGGGGAGCACGCTGACGCAGCGACTTGTTGAGCGCGACTATGCCGACGTGGTGATGTTCGATATTATCCCAAACATGCCCCAGGGCAAAGCCCTCGATATGTTACAGGCCGGCCCCGTGCTTGGCTATGATTCGCTGGTCGTCGGCACTAACGATTATGCCGGTACCGCCAACTCGGATATCGTGGTGATTACGTCCGGCTTTCCGCGCAAACCCGGCATGAGCCGCGACGACCTGGTCAAGAAAAATCAGGAAATCATCGGACAGGTGACGCAAGAGGTAGCGAAGAACTCGCCCAACTGCATCATCATCATGGTCACGAATCCGCTTGACGCCATGGCGCAACTGGCGCACCATATCAGCGGTTTCCCGCGCAACCGCGTTGTCGGCATGGCCGGTGTGCTGGATACTGCCCGCTTCCGCACCTTCATCGCCCAGGAACTTGGCGCGTCGGTGCGCGATGTGCAGGCCTATGTGCTCGGTGGGCATGGCGATACGATGGTGCCACTGGCGCGTATGTGTACCGTGGCCGGCGTGCCCATCTCGCAGTTGATGGCAGCCGAACGCATTGAACAGATCGTGCAGCGCACCCGCGATGGCGGCGCGGAAATCGTCAAGCTGCTCGGCACGGGCAGCGCCTACTTCGCGCCCTCCGCCTCTGTCCTGCAAATGGTCGATTCCATCCTGCTCGATAAGAAGATGATTATGCCCTGTGCCGCCTACCTGCAAGGCGAGTACGGCATCAATGGCCTTTTCGTGGGCGTCCCCGTCAAACTCGGCGCGCAAGGCATCGAGCAAATCGTCGAAGTCGAACTCAGCGAAAGCGAACGCGCCCTCCTCAAAAAGTCCGCTGATGCTGTGAAGGAGCTGGTTGAGGTGATGGGGATTTAGCAGGACAATGAAGTCAGAAGCAGTGACTGCTTCTGACTTCATTGTCCTGCGATCACTACAATAAACTCCCCTTTAAGCTTCGCCTGCCGCTCAACCCATCCAAGCAGCGACGAAATCGTGCCGCGTTCGACATGCTCGAACAATTTGGTCAGGTCGTTGGCGAGGGCGGCTTCTCTATCCCCCAGCGCTTCTTGCGCGTCCTTGAGAAAAGCGGCCAGGCGATAGGGGCTTTCGTAATAGATCAACGTGTGTGGCGCGTCCTTATCGATCTCTATGAAGCGACGGCGCGGGCCAGATTTGCGTGGAGGGAAGCCTCTGAAGGTGTGACTATGCACGGGCAGGCCGGAGAGTACCAGCGCCATCACGAAGGCTGCCGGGCCGGGTATCATGGTAACATCCAGGTTCGCGGCAATGGCGCGCTGCACCAGTGTATAGCCGGGATCGGAGATGCCCGGCGTCCCGGCATCCGTCACCAGCGCCACCGACTTGCCCTGCTTCAGCACGTCTTCTATACGTTGCCCCCCGCGCTCTTCATTGAATTCGTGGAAGGCTATTTGAGGCTTTGCAATCTCGAAATGTTTGAGCAACATGCCCGTTTTGCGTGTATCCTCGCTGGCGACATAATCCACCGAGCGCAATATTTCCAGGGCGCGCAATGTTATATCGCCAAGGTTGCCAATAGGCGTCGCAACCAGGTACAACGTAGGATTTTTCTTTGTAGGGACGCGATTTATCGCGTCCGCCTCCCCCATTGTTGGACCTTTCCCACCTGTCGAATCTTTTAACGTCACGCTTTCACCGAGTTTCGGATCGATTGTAATTTCTCTATCACCTCTGGCCTTTTCACCTTCAGCGACGGTGTGCGCGGAAAATCTTTCTCCGGCCAGACCGTATAGCCTCGTATTTGCTGGTGTGAGGCCAGTTGCTTATTGGTTTGCTGGATCGTCGCTTTGGCCTGCGACGGATCATCCATCAAAAGAATGCCATACACGGTTGGCCCCTCGTCTTTTTCCATCAAGCCTATCACAACAGCATCCTTGATGGCTGGATTAGCCAGCAACACATTCTCGATATCTTCGGGGTAGACATTTAAGCCATTGGCAAGCACAATCAGGTTTTTCTTGCGCCCCTTCAGATACAGTCTGCCCTTCTCATCCTTGCTGCCCAGGTCGCCAGTATAATACCAGCCATCCTGAAAGGCGGCAGCCGTCGCTTCAGGATTTTTCCAGTAACCCCGCGCCACGTTAGGTCCATGCACGAGCAGTTCGCCATCCTCAGCGATTTTTACTTCCATTCCCGGCAGGGGTTGTCCGATGCTCTCGTAGGTATGATCTTCATGGCGTGTCACCGATACGACCGGTGAACATTCGGTCGCTCCGTAGCCTTGCATTATCCTGAACCCCATATTCTCCCACCATTCCGCCAGCTTTGGCGGTAAATACGCGCCTCCACTCACAAAGAAACGAAAATGGCCGCCAAAACGTTTATGCACCGCGCCAAAGAGGAGACGCCTCATACCAAAGGGTAGCTTGTGCGCCACGCGATGCAACCATTCCCACTGCTTCACTTTCTTCTGTATACGCACCTGCCGCTCGATGCCGTTCATAAAGAGTTGCAAAGCCTGCGGCACGAGTACCATACAGGTGACACCCTGCGTACCCAGCAACTTGAGCAGTGTATCGGGAACCAGCGATCGTGCGTACAGGATGCTGGCTCCACCATGAAACTCGGCTATTTCGATGGTCATCTCGAACATGTGGCTTAGTGGAAGTATGGATAGCGTGCGGTCTTCCTGCGTAATTTTAACCACCTCGAGCGCCGCCATCGCATTGCTCGCAATGTTCCAATGACTGAGCATCACGCCCTTAGGCTGTCCGGTCGTTCCCGACGTGAAGACCAGCTCGGCCAGATCATCGCCCGTCACCGGGGGTAATGCTGCGGCATCAAACGTGCCGTGTGGCAGGTTATCGAGGTCGATTAAGGGTAAAGAGGGACTTTTCAACGTCGCAAACTGCTTGCTCGTTGTTACCAGGTGTGTAGCCCCGGTTGTTTGCGCGATGCGCTCGATGAAGTCTTGCTTTGAACTGATGTCCAGTGGCACTACCACACCACCCGCGAGCAGCGTGCCGAGAAAAACGACCATCCAATCAACTCTGCTGGCTGCCCATACCATGAGACGTTGCCCTTTGACACACTGCTGTTCCTGTAAATAGCCTGTGAAGGCATACACTTTCGCTTGAAGTTCAGCATATGTGTACGACACAATGCCAGCGTCACCAGCCGGTTCGAGTAACGCGGTGCGTCCCGGAAATCGTTCTACTGCTGAAGCAAATAAAGCGTTGATGGTTTCCATCTGATCTGACCCCTCTCCTATTTCGATCATGCGTCGATGCACTGATAAACTGACCCTGTCTTACTGAGAAAGCTCAAAACTCTGCGCTTATTATATGAGAGATATCCTCTCTTTGCCAGGTCCCGGTCAAGCGGTTAAGTTTTGATTGGTTGATTTAAAAAGTAGTACTCTTTGGCTAGTGAGGTCGGTTCCTTTATTATAATTTAATTTTTTTAGTATGATACCCATAATTAAATTGTTGAGCTAAACCAAAGTCTGAACCTTTATAATGAAATTGAGCTACGTAATTTCAGCGTGACAGTAAACCGAATCAAGTGGAAGCTATTTTGAATCACGACCCTTTCTTTTTGTATAGAATACTTTGCTAAATAATTGATTTTGAATACAGTAATTCATTTGCCGTAATCAGAAGAGGCTATTCAAATAATTTTCACACATAAATTTAATGTCTAAAATAGAGAGTATTTGACTTTTTATTTACACTATGGTATCATATTATTCAGGAGGATATCCAATGTATTATCCTTACACTGCTTGCAGTCTTAGGAAAATCAATGGACCATTCCGCAAAGCGAGTCGAGAGGATTTTGCTCTCTATAATAGAGCTGTAGCACCAGTGCACAGGTGGACGAATGCGCATTGTAGAAGGATCAAATATCGTACTCTATCGCATCACTTTTGAATTGATGTGTTTTTTGCGGTGTCTAAAAAACACCGCAAGCCACATAAAACGAACATGTTCGTTCGTAATCCCCCCTACGACGTTTAGTTTAAAGAAAGGAAATCCGGTCCAATGGCTTCAATTGAAACCACGAACGTGGGCAAAGCAGTTGCTGCTCGTGTTGGCAGCAACATTCGGGAGGTTCGCACAAAGCTATCGTTGACACAGGCGCAACTGGCTTCTCCCGAGTTCTCTATCTCATACATATCGGCAATCGAGCGGGGCAAGATTCGTCCTTCGCTGAAAGCGCTCTCCATTCTGGCGAAGCGCCTGGACGTTCCTCTGACCTTCTTGCTCGAGGGATCACCCGGCGGCGCAGCGGAAGCGCGAGCGGTCGGTTACTCGCCCGCCGACTCAGGCCCCGATCAGCGTATCGATGTCGAATTATTACAGGCGTCTGTATTGCTCCAACAGCATGTGTATAGCAGGGCAAGTGAATTGCTGGCTCCAATCCTGGCAGAACGCATTACTACCGACCAGGCCTATCAACTTTTCCTGTTGCGCGGCCAGATCCATCTAGGTCTGGGCGAATATCAGGAGGCTGTCGTTGATCTACGCGCAGCCGTCTCACAGGGCGAGAATATGGGCGATGTGGAATATGCTGAGCGCGCTCGCAATCTCTTAGGGAAAGCGTACTTCTCCCTGTACAACTACACTCTGGCTTTAGAGAATCATATTCGTTGTGCGAGCGCTTTAGAGAGTAATCTTATCAACGATCCCGTTTTTGCGCTTGACGTATATAGCAATGTCGCCAGCGATTTCTTCCGGCACGGGGACCTGGAGCGCGCCATTTCCTATTATCATAAGGCCATTGCTACTCTTGACAGCATGAAACGCGATAGCAAGAGCTTCGCGGAAAAGTATATGGAGATCGGCCAGCAGTATAAAAACGCGGGCAAGATCCTCATGGCGCGTGAGTATATCATGCGCAGCCTTGCCATTTATGAGATGCGCGATGAGCAGCGTGTCGTTGGTCTCACTCACCAGCGTCTGGGGAAGGCCCTCGAAAAGCAGAACGATCTGGACGGCGCGGAGCGTGAATACCGGCAGGCCATCACCATCGAAGAGGAACTCGAAGATGATGTCACGGCTTCCCTCTGTCATACCAGCCTCGCCGAACTGCTCGTCAAGCGCGGGAAAGGCGCTGCCGCCGAGCAAGAGGCCCAGGCAGCTCTCGCGTCCGCGAAGCGCAGCGGCGACGCGCAAACGCTGGGGCACGCACTGATTGCCCTCGCCCAACTGCGGCACAACTCTAAAGACTACGCAGGCGCCGATGAACTCTTCTCAGAGGCGCTCACTCTGCTGGATGAGTCCAATGCACACGAGCTGGCAGGGGTGGCCTACTCGCGGTATGCAAGCCTTTTGGAGCAGCGCGGCGAAGTCCAGCGCAGCCTGACCGCCTTTAAGAAAGCCTACCAGCACCAGCTGCAGGGCAATCGCGGCGAGATGGAGTAAACACGTATAAACTGGGGGTGCGGAGGGTTTCCTCCGCACTTTTTTATTGCTCTGTTTTTTTACACTGTTTTATATGTAAAACTGGCGCACTACAGGAAAAATTAATGCATACCAGAACTATCCGCAAAAAGCAGTTTGTATGTTACAATGGACATGTTCATTCACAGGTATTTATGGTGCCACTGGCATGTATGGCGCTGGTAGAGATACCAGCGCTTCAGAGGAGTTTTGTATGCCATTCTCGGCACACGATCTACGCTATCATTTAGAAGAACAGTATGCCTCTCTCAATGCCTATCTACAACAACGCGCCCAACGTTATTTAGGCTCGCTGGCCTTTGACGCCGTTGAAGTTGACCACGTAGTGGGCCATGTTATTGAACAATTAACCCATTTGCATATCATGGGCGGTGGCGACAGCGCACCTGAAACCGCGCTTGATCGCCTGACCAACGCGCAATTTTATGCTTTTCTTAACCGGTGCGTTAAAAATAAGGCCATCGACCGCCTGCGGAAGCACCGCGCTCCCACCAGTACCCTGGCCGAGCTTGAAAGACCGGGCGCGACGGACGACGACGCGCAACCGATGGAGGGTGTTGTCGAGACGTTGTGGGGAACCGCACCCTTTGGCACCCCCGAAGAAACGGCGCTTGAGGCTGCTTCTCAGCAAACGCTACGCCAGTTGCTCAAACACTGCATAGAGGCCCTGAGCGCCGCTCCGCGTCAACTAGAAGCCGTATTGCAAGAACTGGAAGAGTTGGATGCGCGTGATATGGCGCGGGAGATTCGCCAGCAGTGCGGCATGCCTGGTAGCGCCGCGCCGCTGGCCCATGCCAGCCAGCACCGGGACCACGCCCACAAAAAATTACGCCATTGCCTGCAACAAAGTAGCACCAATTTGGCAGTTGTCGTTGCTTTACGTTTGTCAGAGTATGAAACAGTATCCACCGCTGCGGACGTGGTACTGGTAGATATCAGAACCCTGGCGCATGACAATCTTTCTATAAAGGACGTGCAGACGGGCCTCAAACATCTGACAACCGAGGGTTTATTGAACTGGCATGGCGAAGAAGCGCTGCGCCTGCTCCCATCTCAGTGTAAGCGCCTGGCGCGTTTCTATGAAGAAGGTGAGTAACACGCTGTAGGGACGCGATTGATCGCGTCCGAGGCGTCCGTAGGGACGCGGTTCATCGCGTCCAAGGCGTCCGAGGAGAACATACACATGGATAAGCGCGAAAAATCTGGGACCGACCCACGCATGGCCTACTTGCCACTGGCACGGTGGTTACAAACGATACTTGCAATGCCGTCTGTGCAATTGCGGCCTGATACCACCTCACCGCTCGACGATGTGGCAAATGCTGCCAGCGCCTACCACCTGCCCTACTTTCAACAACTCCCCGATTTCGCGCTGGCCCTGCTGAAGAATGACGACCAGGCCACCCTGTATTATGCGCCTCTCGTGTATCACGTGATTGGCTGCCCTGTTTGTCACAACGCCTATCTCGAAATATATGATGCTATGAGCGCCGCGCTGGCAATTGATAGCAAACAAAAGGCGACCGGCAACGAGCATCATACCCTTGCTCTCACACCCCCTCGTATGCTCGTCTACCTCTGTCAACTTCTGATTACCCAGGCCCAGGCGGCGCTGCGAGCTGCCCGTCATGAACACGGAAATAACGACGCCTGGGCGCGCGCGCTCTTGCGGCAGAGCCTGACTATGAGTTCGCATATCATGCAAAGCTCCCTGCGACAACGCGCCCTGCAAAACCTGGTAGAGGTTGCTCTAGTTGCCGCGGGAGAGAGCCAGGATGAAGAGAATCCGGCCACCCACACCTATTCATCCCTTGTTGGCGCGGGTAGTAGCGCGCGAGCAGGTAAGACCAGACGCCGGGCTGAAATGCTTGAACGGCCCGCGAGAGAGCCATTCATCGAATTGCAATCTGGCACGCTGCAAGGTTCGGTCACGCAGCGCGAGGATATCCTTGAACTTCAGTTGCAAAATCTTGAGACGCCCCTGCGCGGCCAATACCTTCAAATCACTGTGCCACTGGGATCGCTCATCGAACCGGTGCGCTGGTTTGGAGGCAACC
>DAHVFL010000014.1 GCA_027316975.1 Chloroflexota bacterium
CGTCTGGAAGCCAACGACATCATCGTCAACTACAACATGGTTCCGGGCGATGCCGACCCGCGCAACCCCTCCGGCCTGCGCATCGGCGTTCCCGAAATGACGCGCTTCGGCATGGACGAACGCGCCATGGGCGAACTGGCCCAGTTGATGCACGACGCCATTCGCAGCAAAAACGTGAAAGAACAGGTCAACGCCCTGCGCGGACGGTTCCTGGAGATGCGATACGTATGAAGGAGAGAAAAATATGAAACGCAAAAGAGCCAGTAATACCTTTTGGCGTGCAGTAGTCATATTGCTTGTGGCGTTAGCTCTGCGAGAACAACTGCGCCTGCCTCCTGAAGAACGAACCTGGCATGGCAGGATAATGGATATCATTCCCTACGACTTTCGACGGCCAACAATTGAGCGTTTACGCGCCGCGTTCTGGAATAAGGATACATCGCAGATACTCGTACCGCAGCCATTTGGTATAGGTTGGACTATCAACCTGTATCCTCTACTTCATCCTGGAACAGCCGAGAATCTGCGGTAAACTTCTTACTCGTATTGTTTGAGCAACTCGATCAGCCATTGTTCATCGTGAATCGGCACGCCCGCTTTTTGCGCTTTTGCCAGTTTGGAGCCGGCATCTTCGCCCACAATCAGGTGATTGAGGTTCTTGCTCACGCCCGAAGCAATCGTTCCGCCCAGGCGTATCAACGCCTCTTCCGCCGCCGGGCGCGTCATGTTGCTCAGACGCCCGGTGAGCAGGAAGGTCTGACCCGCGAGGGGGCCTTCGACTGGTTTCTGCCGCTCCTCCGTCATGTTGACGCCCAGTTGTCTTAAACGTTCGATCAAGGCGCGATTCTGCTCATCTTGTAGCCAGGCATAGACGCTTTGCCCGATTACCGGGCCAATGCCTGCAACGCCACCGATCTCCTGTTCGCTGGCCGCCAGCAGCGCATCCATCGAGCTAAAAGCCTGCGCCAGAATCTGCGCCGTTTTTTCGCCCACGTAACGAATGTTCAACCCGCATAAGAGCCGCCACAGCGGGCGATGCTTGCTGGCTTCAATGCCTTTGAGCATATTATCCGCGCTTTTCTCTTTAATACCTTCCAGCGCAAGCAGTTGATCGCGCGTCAGCGTGTAGAAATCGGCCACGCTTTTAACTAACCCTGCTTCGATTAGTTGAGCGCACATCCTTTCGCCGATGGTATCGATATCCATGGCGGCTTTTGAGACAAAATGGATGAAGCTTTCCAGGTTACGTGCCGGGCATTGCGTGTTGGGGCAATAGGCCATGGCCTCTTTTTCCAGGCGCACGATGGGCGTATCGCAGATGGGGCAGCGTTCCGGCAGGTGATAGACTTCTTCGCTGCCGGTGCGCCGTTCGATGATCGGTTTCACCACCTGGGGAATCACCTCGCCTGCGCGTTGCACCAGCACCCGGTCACCGATGCGCAGGTCTTTGCGTTGAATATCGCCCTCGTTGTGCAGCGCCGCGCGCGAGACGGTTACGCCGCGAATAGTGACGGGTTCCAGCAGCGCCCAGGGGTTGACGGAACCTGTGCGCCCGATGTTGACGCGAATATCAAGCAGTCGAGTAGCGACCTGGGTAGGAGGGTACTTAAACGCAATGGCCCAGCGCGGGTCGCGCGCCACCGACCCAAGTTCTTGCTGCTGCGCCAGGTCGCTGATCTTAATCACCACCCCATCAATTTCATAGGGCAGATTGAAGCGTTCCTTCTCCCACTTTTTACAGTACTCCATCACCTCGTCAAGACTTTTGGCGAGCTGGATATTCGGGTTGACGTGAAACCCCCACTCGCGGATCAGTTCCAGAGCTTCCCACTGGCTGTGGAAATTCATCCCTTGCATATAGCCAATCTGGTAGCCGAAGAAGTCGAGGTGGCGCGAGGCAGTGATACGCGGGTCTTTCTGGCGCAGCGAACCGGCAGCCGCGTTGCGCGGGTTGGCAAACAGGCGATCATCCGTCATGGATTCGTTCAGCTTCTCGAAGCTTTTGATCGACATGTAAATTTCGCCGCGCACTTCCACTGCGTCAGGGATACGCTCGCCGCGCAATCTTTGGGGGATGCTGCGAACAGTGCGTACATTGGGCGTCCAATCCTCGCCGATCAGCCCGTCTCCACGCGATGCGCCGATGGTCAGTTTGCCGTGTTCGTAGGTCAGAGCCATTGCCAGCCCGTCAATTTTGAGTTCGCAGACATAGGCAAAGGTGGCATTTGGCAGGATATTCAGTGCGCGTTTATGCCAGGCCAGCAACTCCTCCTCGCTACGCGCATTCGCCAGGCTGAGCATGGGAACAGGATGGTGATGTTGCGACACATCCTGCACCGGCCCGCTTCCGACGCGCCGGGTTGGCGAATCGGGCGTTTGCAACTCAGGATGCTCAAGTTCGATGCGCTGCAATTCAAGCATAAATTGGTCATATTCAGCGTCCGTCAAAGTTGGACTATCCTGGACGTAATACTGGTAGTTGGCCTCCTCGATCTGATGACGCAACTGCGCAACGTGGGCCGCGAGCTGTTCTTCATCATTGCTTGCATCAATTGACAGTGCTGAAGCATCATGCAATTCCGCCATAGGATTCGCTCCTGGTTGATAAGATTTGCTAGTCTCTTCTTTTTGCAGGCTGGGAAATCGGTGTTAGCCAGGCATTTAGAAAGGCTGGTAATGGTAAACGGTGGGAGATTCTATGAATAATCCGTTGATATGGCTGCGCCATTGCGGGAAGAGTGGGCCGCCCCGAAAGCTCTGCGTATGCGCTTCCAGAGAAGTCCAGATGTTGATGAGCATATAGTGTCCGGGTTGCTCGATGCAGCGTTCCACGCGAGCAGAGATACATTCAGGATGCTGGCGAATCACTTCTATACCCTGGCGAATCGCCTGCCCAAGTTCGTCTTCTTTCCCAGGCAACGCCTGGAAGATTGCAATTTCTGTCACCATAGTTGTAGTTCTCCATTTCTGAAACGAATCGTATCACAGATATGCAAGCGCGTTTCTATTCTCGCTTCATGCAGTACGTGAGATTCCCCAATCCGTTTGAAAAGTGCTTTGGAGCGTGCGTAACACGCCGGTATCCGAAACAAGAATACCAAGTTCGCGGTTTTGGTCGAGCGATTGAGCGGAAATATTTTCTGATCCCACGAAGGCTTTGACTCCATCTACAACCATAATTTTAGCGTGCATGTAGAGTTGTGAATCCTCGCGCACCATGATATTGCTCTGTTTTATAGCGGCAATGCCCGAGCTATTGCTATCGCTGGCTGATCCTTTAGGCGCGGGCAGGATTATTTCGATCTGCACACCGCGGCGGGCCGCGTTGACCAGCGCCTGTTCGATGCCGCTATCGTTCATCTCTTCCGCTTCGATGAGCAAAGTGTTCCGCGCGCTGCCAATCAAGTTCATGAACACGCTGCGCGAATTGACCGGGCTAACAACCAGGTTGGCGTCGTTAAATTGGGCGGGAGTACGATTCCAATCCGCGTTGAAGATGGCGATAACAGCCTGCACATCCTGAGCGTTCGTATCGATGATACCATATTCGCGGTTTCTGCTGCCGCTGCCGCCGCTTGAGTCTCCCAAACCTGCACGCGAAAAGTTTGAAGTCATGATATACGCAGTCGCACCGTCGATAATCATGCCTTTCTCATGGGTCAATTTGAAATCGGGGCTGCTAAATTGCGCTTTGACGCCAGCCGCTTTCAATTCATCAAGCGTGCGAGAAACAGATGAGCCGCCGCCAAATGGACGCGGCTCGAGCATGACCCGCACATCGAGACTCCTGTTAGCTGCTTCTTCGAGCGCGCGAATTACATTGCGATCAGAGAGGATATATATTTCCAGCCAGATAGACTTACTGGCGCTTTTGATAGCCCCGGTTATCACCTGTTCGCCATCATTGGGTTCCACGTAGACGCGCACCCCTTGCGCGCCAGCGCCGCTTGTACAGTTGCTCTGGCATTGGTTGCTATTGCTTCCACCCAATGAGAAACTGAAGCTACACCCTGTTAGCGTTAGACCAATGGCCGCAATAAAAAGATATATGAGCAAGCTTTTCATCGAATTGCGGTGCATATGCATAGTTCCTCTACTTTATTTTTTCATAGTTTATCACAACCATAAAAGCAGGGCGAACTGCTCCATAGTTCGTAAAAAGACAGAAGAAGAGTGCGCATGGGGTTAAATATATTCAAAGCAGTAGTTGAAATATATCTACTCAAATATACGTGAAAAGATATGGGCTGAAAGCGCGGGCTGTGGCGTCGAAACCGTGTCATTGGTATATAGTATGGTAAACTGTAATGTATGCTGAATGATTTGTAGATTCCCGCTTCACCAAGATGGGATGATGTATGCAGCGAGGAGTAGTAAGCATGGGTGCTTCTGCTCATCTTCATTGCGCCAGGTGTGGCACAGATAACCCGGCACATGCAGCGTTTTGCTTTGCCTGCGGGTACTCCTTGCAGGCTGCTACCGGTGGCTTAACGATCAGCTCTTCTACCGGATCGCTTGTTCGGAATCACCTGCTCAAAGAACGCTATCGTATTCTTGAGCAAGTCGGGAAGGGCGGCTTCGGAGCAGTCTATCAAGCGGCTGACACGCTTTTCGGCTATCGGCTCGTGGCTGTCAAGGAGATGGGGCAAAGTCGCCTGAGTCCGCAGGAGATGGCCTCGGCCATCGAGTATTTCAAACGTGAAGCGCACCTTCTTGCGGGCCTTCAACATCCCAATATCCCTACCATCTATGACTATTTTGGCGAAGCCGGGCACTGGTATTTCGTGATGGACTTCATCGAAGGCGAGACACTCGAGGAACACCTGCGGAAATCCCGGGGAGGATACCTGCCCGTTGCGAAGGTGCTCGACTTCGGCATGCAACTCTGCACCGTCCTTGACTATTTGCATACCCGCCAGCCGTCCATCATCTTCCGCGACCTCAAACCTGATAACATTTTGCTGACCTCAACCGGGCGAATCTATCTGATTGACTTTGGTATAGCTCGTCACTTTAAGCCAGGACAGTCTAGAGATACCGTTGCTTTCGGCTCACCCGGTTATGCTCCCCCGGAGCAATACGGCAAAGGGCAGACCACTCCTCGCGCAGACATCTACGCCCTGGGTGCCACGCTCCACCAATTGCTCACCGGAGATGACCCAACACAAACACCATTTCGTTTTTTGCCTTTGCAGCTGCGCAGTCAGACGACTCCTGTTGGTCTCGATACTTTGATTACCAGTATGCTCGAAATAGATGAGAAGAGGAGACCAGCCAGCGCTCATGCCGTCATGCTCGAACTGCAACGCTTTGTTACTCAGCGTACTGGCAGTCCGGTGGGCATTCTAGCTCCTGGCATCACCCATGCATACCTATCTCCATCTGTTCCTGGACCATCTTTTCCACATGCACAAATTGGAACAGGGAGTGCAACACCCGGAAGTACCCTCGTCAAATATTACGGTCATTCCGATAGAGTGCGATCTGTGGCCTGGTCGCCCGATGGCGTGCATATCGTCTCAGCAGGGGAAGATAAAACCGCTCAGGTATGGGAGGCTGCCTCTGGAAATCATCTCTTCACCTATACAGGTCATACTGATCGAGTGAATGCCGTTGCCTGGTCGCCCGATGGCAAGCTCATCGCATCAGCAAGTAGTGATGCTTCTGTACAGGTATGGGAGGCTGATACTGGAATCTACCTCTACACCTGTAGTGGTCATACTCAACGAGTGAATGCTGTGGCCTGGTCGCCTGATGGCAAGTTCATCGCATCAGCAAGCGATGATAAAACTGTACGGTTGTGGGATGCCTCCACTGGTCTTCATCTTTTTACGTATCGCAGTCACTCCGATTGGGTACGCGCGCTAGCCTGGTCGCCCGATGGCACACGCATTGCTTCAGCCGGCGATGATTCCACAGTTCATATCTGGGAGGCTACAACCAGACGCAACAGGTTCATCAGCAAAAATGTCTATCGAGGCGATTTAGACCGTATACGTGCCGTGGCCTGGTCGCCCGATGGCAAGCTCATCGCTTCTGCCGGGGACGACAAGACGGTACATGTCTGGAATTTTACTTCCAGGAAACCCACTTTAATCTACCGTGACCACGCGGATGGACTGCACGCCGTGGCCTGGTCGCCCGATGGTAAGTACATTGCTTCAGCGGCGGGAAGCAGTATTGATTACTATGCAGATAATTCAGTGCGCATCTGGAATGCCGCCAGTGGAGAGACTTTCTTTATCCATCGCTGTCATGCTGATTATGTGCTTGCCCTGGCCTGGTCGCCCACCGGGGAACAAATCGCATCAGCTTCATCCGATCACTCGGTGTCAGTATGGCGAGCGAGGTGAATCATCTAGACGAGAGATGTACATAGAAGCGCGTTCAGAGCATGTTGATTTACTCGTCATTTTTACCTGGCATTTGTCAGTTTTCCCGCAGTCTTGAGCGCCTCATACACCGATCTCGCCCATGTCCGCGCACTATCGCAATAGTTGTCTACACCATCCGCTATCACATTCGCAGCAATCATCGCCCAGTGCACGGGAGGATCGTACACCCCGTGAGAAGCAGGAGTTCCCTTGATTTTCCATGTCCGCTCGTGGGAATTCACGGTAGCGCGATCTCTTTTACGCGCTTGCTCCGGTGTGACGCCGTTCTCCAGAAAATCAGCTAACAGCCGTATTGCTCCGCTTAATCCCTGGGGAGAGTACAGGCTCGGATGTTGCAGGTAATAGCACAACACCATCAGGTGATGTACTTCTCCATAACCAGAGTTCTCGTGTTCCCAGACGAGCATTTGATAAAAGTCATCCTGGCATGTTTTCCCTTCCTGCCAGGTTGCTCCACATTCGGGACACATTTGTATCGTCTCCATTCGTAGATGTTTCCTCATCTAGACGAGAGAACGCCCGGTCATACTGCATTGTAAGGCCGGGCGAGTGTGCTGTCGATTAATCCCTGAGCGATTTACAGCGGGTGCAAGAACACGTACAAAGGAGCCAGTACCAGGGTGATGGTGCTGAGCAGCTTGATGAGCACGTGCAGTGAGGGACCGGCGGTGTCCTTGAAAGGATCGCCTACAGTATCACCAACGACGCCCGCTTTGTGCGGCTCGCTTTTCTTGCCCAGGACGGTGCCAGTCGGGTCGTTGCGGTCAACCATCTCGCCTTCCGCATTGACCTTCAGGTAGCCAGCCTCGATGTACTTCTTGGCATTATCCCACGCTCCGCCGCTATTGTTGAGGAAGAGGGCCAGCACGATTCCGCCCATTGTACCAACCATCAACATGCCAGCCTCAGCTTGCGGGCCAAGAATGGTGCCAACCGCGATGGGGGTGAGCACGGCCACAACGCCAGGCAGAATCATGGCGCGCAACGCTCCTCGCGTGCTAATATCCACGCAGCGGGCGTAGTCGGGATCGACGCGATCTGCAGGGTCCTCAGCCATGATCTTGGGATTGGCGCGGAACTGGCGTCGCACCTCTTCAATCATACGCTTGGCGGCTGCGCCAACGGCGCGGATAGCCAGCGCACTGAAGAAGAAGACCAGTGTAATACCGATCAGGGCCGCGATAAAGACCGCGATGTTCGCAAGGTCAACCGTGTAGACGCCAGCGGACGCTGTTTTAGCGGCGGCGAGAGCCTGCGCTGAGCAATTCGCGCTTGCAGGACAGGTGCTATTGACTTTAGAAGTGAACAGCACATCCAGGTAGGCGCTGAACAACAGGAATGCAGCCAGGGCCGCCGAACCAATGCCATAGCCTTTGGTCAAGGCTTTGGTGGTGTTGCCTACGCCGTCCAGCGCATCGGTGATGTCACGCACAGACTCGGCCTGTCCGCTCATTTCGGTGATGCCGCCAGCATTGTCGGTGATGGGTCCGAATGTGTCCATCGCCAGAATATAGGCGCAGCTCATCAGCATACCCATGGTGGCAACGGCTGTGCCGAAAATGCCGCCCGAGTTGATGGTAATGGCGTTCGATGGAATCTGTACCTGGCTACCGAAGAAGTAGGAGAGACCCAGCGCGGCAGAGATCGCCAGAACAGGCAGCACCACGCACTCAAAACCTACCGCGATACCTGTGATGATAGTCGTGGCCGGGCCGGTCAGCGTCGCCGCCGCGATTTCACGCACTGGACGCCAGGTACCAGCCGTGTAATACTGTGTGATATACACGAAGGCAATGCTGAGCAAGATGCCCGTGGTTCCCGCGAAACCAAACCAGACCCAGCCGGGAATGCCACCATTGGAGGTGACGTTAATGGTTCCGGCACCGGTATCAGCGCCGCCCAGCAGCAGATAGCTGCCAAGGAATACGCCAATGATAGAGAAGGCACAGGTGATGAAATAGCCAATGTTGAGCTGGTTCATCGCGATTTCACCAGGGTCTTTACCGGCGGCCTTATCAGGCTCGGTGACGATAGAGGGGCGAATCCAGAGCAAGCCAATGGCCGAGGCGATCAAGCCAAAGGCGCGCACCACCAGTGGGAAGAGAATCCATCCCAGGTTGCGGGTGAAGGAGTAGAGCGCTACACCCAGGATCATGGCGCCGATGTTTTCGGCGGCGGTGGACTCGAAGAGGTCAGCGCCACGACCGGCGCAGTCACCAACGTTGTCGCCCACCAGGTCGGCGATAACGGCGGGGTTGCGCGGGTCATCTTCAGGAATGCCAGCTTCAATTTTACCAACGAGGTCAGCGCCTACGTCGGCAGCTTTGGTGTAAATACCGCCGCCGAGCTGGGCGAACAGCGCTACGAAGCTTGCGCCAAAACCGAAACCCACGATCAAGGACGGGGCTACCGCCGGGTTGGTCAAACCGCCATACGCGGTGAACACCAGGGAAACGCCCAACAGTGAAAGTGAGACGACCAGGAAGCCGGAGACCGCGCCTCCGCGCAGTGAGATCATCAACGCCTCGCCCAGGCTGCGGGTGGCGGCGCTGGCGGTGCGCGCATTAGAGCGCACCGCCACGTCCATGCCGATGTAGCCAGAAATACCAGAACAGACCGCGCCGATCAGAAACGCCAGGGAGGTGTGCCAGGCCAGGCTGAACTTGTCCGCCGAGCTGCCCTGTCCAAGCAGGGCAAGCACCACACCGACGATGACGGCAGCAAATATGGAGAGAATAGCGATGGTACGATATTGTCGATTGAGGAAAGCCCTCGCGCCTTGAAAAATAGCGTCGGCGACTTTCTGCATCTCAGGGGTGCCGCGGTCTTTGCGAAGTACGTAGCTGGCCAGGTACGCCGCAAAAAGCACCGCCAGTACCCCGACGACAAGAGGTACGATGATATAGTTGCTCACGTTAGGTTGCGCCCTCCTTAGGCATTTGATTAAAATAGCAAGGGGTCAACTTTGACCCTTAGCAGAGACTATGCTTACTCGTCCTTGTTAAGCCGAAAAGCGACCTGCCCGGGTGACCACAATGGTCGCCGTCTTTCTCATGAGTGAGACGTTTAGATTACGCCCTAGTGTAACATAGTGTTTGTTCTATGACAAGTATTTTCGTAACACTCGATGAGCGCGAAATAGCCGCGCATGTTCGTCATAAACCTGAGCCGTTAAACTGGTGTTACACCCCTTGCAAGTACCCCATCTTCGTACCTTTCCCAGACGTTTAGAGATAAGGCTTTCTCTGAGCGAACTTAAGAAGTGTCCCACCTGTCATCCTGAGCGCAGCGAAGGATCTGGCTCGCCTAACGCAGAGATCCTTCGCTGCGCTCAGGATGACAGCCACTATCTCCACATGTCTGTCCTTTCCCTTTCATACCTCGACGAACACAACGGGAAGCCTACCAGGAGAGTCGCTGCTTATAACTGCGCTTGAATACGCCCCAGTAGTGGCACGAGTTGTTTTTTGCGGGAGACGAGACCTTCTACCACCAACGAATGCCCACCGGCTTCGAGAGGACTTCCCAGTGTCTCCGCGACAGCGCGTTCACCTCCAGAGACGAGTAATGTACACTTCATATTGATTATATCAACTATCATGAAGAGAAAAGAAGTGTAGCCGCGTTCATGTGCGATGCGCTGCATGGTTTGCTGCAATTCCGCGCTGCGCTTCTCGATGGTGGCCGGGCTGGCAGTTTCAACCGTGCCGATGGCAAACTTTGTGTCGCGCACGGTAAATTCCTTGAAGTCGGCGGTCAATAGTGCTTCCGCGCTGCGCGAGTACAGATCAACCGCTGCCGCCGCGAAAATCTCCTGTCCGTAGTGTTCGATGTCTTCACCCGCGATTTGTGCCAGTTCGGCGGCGATGCGCTCGTCACGCGGTGTGCAGGTGGGTGAGCGCAAAATCAGCGTATCGTACAGCAGCCCGGCGAGCAGCGTGCCGGCGACTTCGCGTGGAATGGCGACTTCTGCTTCATGATAGAGGCCGGCGATAATGGTGCCGGTGCAGCCCACCGGGTCGGCGCGGAACATAATGGGTCGGTTGGTATGTATATCGGCGATGCGGTGATGGTCAATAATGCCCAGTAAGTCCGCTTCCTCGATACCATCCACCGCCTGCGATTGCTCGTTGTGATCGACGAGAATGATGCGTTTGGGATGCGCGTTGATCAGGTCGGTGCGCGAAAGATAGCCTACCAGCTTCCCCTCGTTATTCACCACCGGCAGCGAACGCCTGCGAACCAGCGTATGTTGCACTTCGCTCATCAGGTCTTCAGGATGGCAGAAATCAAATTCGCGGTTCATGTACTCCTGGATACTAATGCTCAGGTTTATCAGGCGCACCGCAGTGAAGGTATGATGAGCGGTGCTGATGACCAGCACGCCGCCTGTACGCGCCGCCGCCAGCGTGCGTTCAGACACCAGCAGGTCGCCAGTAATCACCAGCGCTGCCGCGCCGCTTTCAATAGCCTTGAGCTGCGCATCCTCGCGATCACCCAGCACAACCAGGCAGCCAGGCTCGATGTAATCCGCCATCGTTTCAGCCTGCATCGCCCCCACCAGTACGCGATTGCCCAGCTTGCGCCTGCCATCCACCAGCACGCGCCCCCGCAACACGCGCACCAGGTTTTCGCGGTTCAATAGCACGCGATTAACGGCGCGTGGATCAAGATCATTAAAAAAGAGTTTGGCGAAATCCTCGGTGGCGATAATGCCATGCACTTTATTTTCATGATCGACAACGGGCATCGAGCGCCGGTTATGCTCCTGCAATAACTGACCGGCCTCCAGGAGTGGCTGTTCAAGGTAGGCCGATATGACGCCGCGTCGCATGACATCGCGCACCTGGAGATATACATCGTCTATCGCTTCTGGTGGCTCAACCTGGTATCGCTCCAGCACAAAGCGCACTTCTGGTTTCAAATCGCCATGGCGAGCCGCGATTGCCTCTTCTTCCCCCTGCATCCGAAGCAGTAGCGCATACGCATACGCCGAGGCCACAGAATCCAGGTCAGAGTTCTTGTGCCCAATCACATAGATTGGCCGTGCCATTGTTCTTCCCCCTCCGGGTCATTTTCCCAATGTTGTCCGGTGTATATAGGCGAGTTTGTATACGTTCTCACATAGGTTATGCGATATGGGAAGCGTTTAATTCCTGTGCGATGACTCCCGTATCTATTATAGTGAGGTATCTTCAGCTTGTACAGGTGGTGTTTCGCTGGCGCAACTCGTGCAGGGGATATTCTGACACCTTTCTTTCTCAGCCCTCTGCGAGCGGCAGCGTAAATAAAAAGGTAGAGCCTTCACCCCTGACTCCGCTGCTCTCGACCCTGATAGTGCCTTGCATGGCCTCCACGAGTTGCCGGGATATAAACAGGCCCAGGCCGCTTCCCCGCACCTTGCTGTTTAAATCGCGTTCCAGGCGCACGAATTTATCGAAGATCTCAACTTGCCTGTCAGACGGGATGCCTGGCCCCTGGTCACTCACGCTTATGCAGGCCATATGCGTCTCTTGCTCTTCGATGGCGGCGACGCAGATGGAGGTACGCGGTGGCGAGTAGCGCACGGCATTGGCAAGCAGATTATGCAGAACCTGCTTCAAGCGTGTTTCGTCGGCCATGACTGCGATGCGTGCGTCGATGTCAATCTCGATGGATTGCTGTCCCTGAGCGATCCACGGTTCAAAGAGTTCGCTCACGGCTGTGGTAATCTCCTTCAAGACGATGCGCGTGCTACGCAGACTCGCGGCATCTACTTTTAGGCGGCTGGCGTCCATGATGTTGGCTTGCAGCAGTACTAACTCATCGCAGGCCCTGCAGGCTTTTTCGAGAAAAGAACGCCGCATCTCCGGGCTTACATCATCCATCTCACGCAGCACCTCAAGGTAGCCCTGCACAATAGTGAGTGGTGTGCGTAGCTCGTGGCTGGCGGTCGTGAGAAACGCATCTTTGAGTTGATCAAGCTCGCTCAACCTGGTATAGGCGATACGTAGCTCCTGGTAGAGTTCCGCGTTTTCTCGGGCGGCGGCAGTCTGTTCCTCGAGACTACTCAACAAGCGTGGATAGGCAGAACCAATCAGACCGATGAGCAGGGACACGAGCGTTGCCACGCCGACTATGATAGTCCACTGCCCATTGGGAATGAGCGTACTGTCCCACGACAGGCTCAGTGTAGTCCAGATAGCAAGCAGGCTTGCCAATCCTCCTACGCCACTGCACAGGTAAAGCAGCCAGGCAGGCGCATTGAGTTGCTCAGGTCTTTTGGCGAGCAGCTTGCGAAAGCGGCGTAAGAGGAGTGGTAAATCGAGGAAAAGAATGACCATGGAGATGCACCAGATGACGGTGATCGTAGCCTGGGAAACGTTATAGACTTTGGCCGAAAAGTTTGCGCCTTCCGATGTATAAAGCGCTGGTCCGAGAAAGTAGGTGAAGAGGGCAATGACCAGCACGATACCTGTCTGTACAAAGATGGCCTGGTATGGCGCCGCGTGACGGTTTACTCTGGCCAGAGCGGAGGGCAGCCGGTGATCCAGAGCTGAGACGAACAAGATGCGCGCGAATGTCACGTTATAGACAACAACAACGAATATGAAGAAGGTGACGAAGATGAAGCCGACCAGAACGGCCAGGGGAGCGCCAAAAACCATATTAACGGCAGTGAGGGTGGAATAGGGTAAACTCGATGCGTTCTGTAACTGTGGCACCACCACCATCACTCCAAAGGTACCCAGCAAATAAGCCAGCAGGACGATCCATGGCCCCCAACGCAGAAAGAGCGATGGCGCGTTGGGCTGTCGCGCTTCGGCTGCCATGTTGAGAGGAACTTCAATGCCGAGCAATGCCAGCACAATTACTCCGTACAAGACGATGTTTGGCCCACCAAAGCCAAGTCTGCTGCTCGTGAAAGGAACCTGGGGAGCGTGTCCCTTGAGAAGCCAGACGGCCCCTGCCAGACCAACAATCAGAATGGCTATGACATACAACAGGATAACCCCTTTGATAAACCGCATAAGCAGACGCAGTGGTAATGTCGAGAGCCAACCAGCTACAAGCAGAATGATGAGTACCACAACACCCTGTTGCCAGGGCATAATCCGGGTGGCTCCGGCTCCCCAGATTTGCGCAACAATGCCCTGCAGCAGGGTCAGGACGCCATCACTGGCAGACAACAGCACCAAAACCCCTGGAAACCAGGCACAGAACCCGGCAAAAAATCCCAAAAGGGGACCCATTGCCCGGTGCGTCCAGATATAGATGGAGCCATCAACCGGCATAAAGCGATTGAGCTGCCCTGTGACGATGGCGCCGGGCAGCAGAAACGTCACAGCGCCCAGAATCCAGTAAAAGTAGGTAGCAGATCCCGCCCCCACAGTAGCCTGGACGACAGAAGCGTTGGGAATGAAAAGGACAATGGCGATGAAAATGGCGAACAGATCAAGGCGGGAAAGGACACGCGGTAATAGTTCGTTGGTGCGTTGCTCCGAGCGCAACGGTTCGCCCAGAGCGCTTTGTAAGACTGTAGGAGTGTATTCTGCCTCAGGCTTCTTCACCATGCGCATTATCCCCACTCTAGTGCTAATTGCCTGAATCTTTAAGCTTTGCCCGTGGTATAGCCAGTGTATGCTGTAGTATAGCAGATTGATGTTCGTGAAGATAGTGTTTAATAGTCTGAAAATGGAATCTTCAAAACATGGGCACAGATAACCAGCGGTATCAAAACAAAAAGCTCTCTACTCCAGGACGCGGAAAAGAAAAAAGCTGCACCAGTCTATACTCTAGCTGGCTGGATCAAAATAGATGACGGTATTGCAGGACTCAAACTAGACCATATAGTTTATAATAAAGAAGAGTTGATAGAAAGAATACAGAGCAAAATGCCAGCATCTGACTATAAACAGCTTATTAGAGAGTGTGTCCTGCGCGATGAGGACTTTATAAAGGCTACTTTTAGCGGGCAACACCGGGATCGCACTGTTGCGTGGATAAAAGTGGTTGTGCGTCCAGTGCTTGTGCAGGGGAAGAAGCACATGCAGTTTTCGTACTTCGATACCAAAAAGGATATTACGAAGAATTACCGGGATGATGAAAGCGCGGCAATGCTTGAGCAGCTTATAGCGCTTGAGTTCAAAAACGTGCATGTGCAAAGCGCCCGCCGGGTTATAACCGTTACTGTAACTCATAAGGGGAAGGCCATTGTCCGCACTGGCACGTCTGAGAGCCAGCCGCGAGACCCGAATTTGTCTCATGATCGCCAGAAGGCACGGCTGTTGACGGCTACCGGTGCCGCGCCTTTTCTGAAGGCGGTCGGCATCATGTCTGAAGATGGCAAGATTCGGGCGGATATGCAGAGTAAGTTCCGGCAGATCAATGAGTTCTTAAAGCTTGTGCAGCAAACGGGAGAACTGGAAAAATTCAGTACATTGCCCCTGCAAGTCGTAGATTGTGGCTGCGGTAACGCCTATCTTACTTTCGCTTTCTATTATTATCTCAACTCCGTGCTTCACATACCGACCCATCTAACGGGAATCGATGTCAATGGAGAACTCTTAGCGCGCCATAGCGAAAAAAGCGCGAGTTTAGGCTGGAGCGGTCTCACATTTCAAACGACCAGCATCATAGATTTTAAGCCGGTGACGCGGCCAGATATCGTACTGGCTCTCCACGCCTGCGATACTGCTACAGATGAGGCGCTGGCTCAGGGCATACAGTGGGACAGTAAGCTTATCATTAGCGCGCCGTGTTGCCAGCATCACCTGCAAAAGCAACTCGATCATCAACCCGCGCCTCGTCCGTTCGAGGCGGTGGAACGCCACAGTATTTTGAAAGAACGCCTGGGAGATATCTTGACCGATACATTCCGTGCCTTGATACTGCGTATTATGGGATATCAGACAGATGTAGTTCAGTTTGTCTCAAGCGAGCATACCGCGAAAAACTTGATGATACGAGCCGCAAAAACCGTGAACGTGGGGGATGCGAAGTTCGTGCGGGAATACAGAGACCTCAAAGACTTCTGGAAAGTCACTCCTTACCTCGAGCAATTGACAGGCGAGGACTTCACACATCTTCTGGCGGCTCTCCCGCAGACCTTTCACTCGTAAATCTTTTAGAGAAAAGTGCGGAGGACATCTTAACCTGAGAATAGCCATTTCTCCCTATTTTTTTGAAAATCGATGAATGAAGATAAAACAACATGGTACACTTGAACCTGGAAGCCTAAAGTATCCGGGGAGAAAATGTGCGAACGTTAGAAATATTTATAGAACAGACAGTTCCCGGCGATGCGCGTCCCATGGAACTCGCAGCCCATGCGCCTGTTTCCGCGCTCGTGCCAGCCATTGTAGACGAACTGCAATTGCCGCGCACCGATCTCCTGGGGAATCCCCTGGTGTATGTGCTGCGCTACGCGCCAGCCGGCCCCATGTTGCCCGATGATAAAAGTCTGGTTGCCGCGGGAATTCACTCCGGCACAAAACTGTCGTTGGATTCATATGTGCTTGAAGGGTCGGTGGCTACTTTAATGCAGAACCGTCAAGGTCAAGGGCCGCGTCAACCTGCCTTCTATGCTTCGGATACCCTGGCCGACTCTGCTGCCTTTCCATCTCTAGATATGCATACTTCCGGGTCGATGCACGCTGTGCCGCGTCAGAAGAAAAAACGCTGGTCGCGGCGCGCATTTCTCCTGCTGGGAGGAACGGCCCTGGGCGCGGGAGCAGTTGGCGCAGCCTATGCCGCCAATCGCCCTCTCTTCTCTTTTTTGAACGCGGGCCAGAAGCAGGTTGTAAAAACGACACCCGCACCGCAAACAACGCCCGCGCGTGTCAACGCTACCAGCGGGCCATTCACGCCGCCTGCTTCAGCCAGGGCCGCGCTGGTATTCACGCAGCACCAGCAAACTGTGCGCTCGGTTGCCTGGTCGCCCGATGGCAAAACGATAGCCAGTGGCGCCAATGACAGGCTATTGATGACCTGGAATATGGACGGTGTTGCGCGGGGGCAGCAGAACTTGCCAGGATCAGTACGAGCCGTGGCCTGGTCGCCCGATGGTCAATGGCTTGCCGCCGGCTCCGTCAACCAACTGGCGTTGTTCAATGCCGCGAACGGCCTGGCGCAGCAACAGGTCGTGAACGCGCACAACAAAACCGTAACGACGCTTGCCTGGTCGCCTCAACAGCCATTTCGCCTGCTTTCTGGCTCGCTCGATATGCAGGCTATCGTCTGGAATATCCCCGGTTTTACACAGCAGACCGACTTCATGCGCCATACCGCCGCCATATTATCTGCCTCCTGGGCATCAGACGGTCAATCGGTAGCCACCTCTTCAGAAGGCGGCGTGGTGCGTGTATGGAATGCTAACAGCGGGCAGGAGCTTCATGGATACTACCTGGATGCGCAATCGCCCATGCGCGCGCTGGCGTTTGCTCCAACCAGCAATACGCTGGCGGTCGGGGGAGATGATGGTCTTGTGCGCCTCTGGTCAGGGCTAACCTGCCAGCAACAGCAGGGCGGCTTTGGCAACCAGTGTATGGACACCCCGCAGCGTTTGACCGCGCATACCGGCGTTGTGCGCGCACTGGCATGGTCGCTCGATGGACGTTTGCTGGCGACAGGCGGCGACGACGGCACGCTGGCAATCTGGTACCCCACGCAGCGTCAAACACCGCTTTTGCGCGTGCGCCTTGATGCACCAGTGCTTTCACTTGCCTGGTCCCCGAGTGGAAAGCAAGTCGCGACCGCTTCTGGTAACAATGTTACACTCTGGGGCCTGTCTTGACCATCCTGCCACGTGCTGGAATGGTACCATAGTCCTACTCTCTCAGGAAAAAAGTAATCGCCCTCATCTCCTGGTCTATAACCATTCGTATTATTTAAGTGAGCAAGCCAGATTTTTCATCTTAAATGCGATCGTTGTAAACGACTAGGAAGTGTAGGTCGTCATGCATAGCAAAAAAGAAGATACCTTGCCATTTGTTGCCCCCGATTTTATCAACGAGTCTTCGCTTTTACCTTCCATGCCACCTGGTGAACCGGGCGAAGAAGAACATGATGCCTGGGATAATAATTGTGACCCTTTTGAACAGCGATTTTTGCCGACCTCTCTTGAATCTGCTCCAATAGAGGAAGCTGATATTCAACGAGCCTTCGCTCAGGCAGATACCCATATTATCAGTAATGCGCCTGTACCGCCCTCGTCTCCCACGCGCCCCCCGCGCTGGTCGGTTTCTCGCTGGCGCGCGCTGTCATTCCGCCGCAAGTTTTTTGTTTTACTGGCGCTGCTTATCGTCTTACTCTTGATGGTTGACGGTACTTTATTTTTGCTCAATACTACCCGGCCTCATTTCTCCACTGTACTATCCGGCGCTCCTACCCGCCCCATACTTACTGTGACCCCTCCTGTGACACGTCCAGGTGAGACCGTTACCCTGCATATCGCCGGTTTCTCACCTTCCGCGCGCGTATTACTAACCCGCGATATGCAGCAAGCGGTGCGCACCGACGGTAGCGCTTCACTCATCAAGCTGGGAAGTGATGGTCACGCGGACCTGCATGTGCTGATTGAAGACAACTGGGGAGCGGGGACGCATCTCCTTCTGGCTGAAGATACTCACTCACGTTATATCGCCAGCGTCTCGCTTCAAGTGATGAGCGATTTTCCCGCACCGCTTCCGCATTTGTTAGCAAGTACTCCCGATCAACCTGACGGGTTGAAAGGTCCACTGGGTTTTGGGACGGATATTCCTGAAGAAAACACGCTTCAATCGTTACTGTTGCGCAATACTGGTGGAAGTTGGATTTCCTGGCAAGCCACGAGCGATCAACCCTGGTTGACTCTGTCTCCCCAACAGGGCGTTTTCCAGGAAAGCCAGGGTGTTTTTGTGGCAGCGGCGCGCGTGCGGCTTGCGCCCGGCTACCATCAAGGAACGATTACTATTACATCCAACGCGGGTAAGCCTATCATCATTCAGGCGCAGGTGACTGTGCTTCCGCCGCAAAAGGCTACCTCCGCCCTGCTGGTAGTTGAGCCTCCCCTGCTTTCATTTACCGCGACCGACGGGGCTAACAGCCCGGCTCCTCAGTATCTGACTATCAGCAATCCAGGCGCGCAGCCATTGAACTGGTCGCTCACGACGAGCGTACCGCGAGATGCTCTCGCGCAAAACCTGCCCGAGAATGGTCAAGACACCAATACATGGTTACGCACTGATACCACCTCGGGTAGTGTAATGCCAGGAGCCAGCGCGCGCATCCGGGTCATGGCTCAGAGTCAACAACTCCTTCCGGGTGTATACGGTGGAATTCTGCTTTTTACCGTCAACGGAAATCCGCTCGTTGCTATGCAACCGGTCGCGGTCGCGCTCACTGTGCAGCCGCGCTGCGGTGTGATTGCAAGCCCCGGCAGCGTTTTGCTTGCAAGTGTTGCCGGCCGGCAGACCCCATTCGATCAGCCACTCGCCATCAGCGCTACACCTGGTTGCGCGGACGTGACGAACTGGCAAGCCTTCTCACAGGCGAGCTGGTTGAAAATGACGCCAACCAGTGGTCAACTACAGCCTGGTGTCATCGTGAAGGGCAATCTCCTATTCGATGTAAGTAGGCTCGCTCCTGGAACATACACTACTTCAGTTGACTTGCTAACTGAAATGCGTTCGCAAACGCTAATGCTGCAACTAACGGTACTCTCTCCATCAGCAACCATACCCGCGACACCACCTGTTTTGGGAACTCCCACTAATAGCACGCCGGTGCCAACGACGCCAGTGGTGCCAGCGACTCCATCGCCTGCTCCTTCGAGTACGGTCGCTCCGGGAACGCCCACACCGGTTCCGCAGCCATGCACGCTGCAAGTGACCCCCACGCATCTTACATTTATTGCAACCCTGCTCCAATCGAATCCTCCCGCGCAAACGCTCGCGCTGAGCGTGTCGGGAAACTGTCCGCAGTCCGTATCATGGGCGGCCTCGTCAGATGCCGCTAGCCAGGGCTGGTTGCATCTAGCGGTAACATCGGGCGTCGTCAGCAAGAGCGGCGCTACGCTGGTTGTGCAGGTGAATACCAATGGTAAGCTGTTAGGCACCTACACGGGACAAATCACACTGACGGCCAACGATCGTAGCGGGGTGGCAACACTGGGGAGTCCGCAGGCCATTTCGGTGACGCTGACGGTGGTATTGTAAAAAGTCAGGGAGTGAAAGGCTGTGTGGAGCCTTCTACTCCCCACTCCTGAGTGCGGAACAAAGGAAATTGGTCTACGTCCTGATGCTGATTGACAACCGAATAAGGTAATGGCGTAGTTCCGTCCTGATGCTGATTGACAACCGAATGGAATAAGGCGCGTCCCGCGCCTTATTCCATTCGGTTGTCAATCAGCATCAGAAGCACAAAATTTAGTGCCTGGTCTCTTCTGTCCGGGGTATCCCACCGGCGAGTTCCAACATCGCTGAAGTGTCAAACACGCCCCAACTTTCGACAATCTTCCCGTTAACAATGCGCTCTATGCTCATGCCAGGGATACTATCTGCTCTGGCCGCAACCGTAGGATCTGTTGGCGCAGATGCGGCTCGTATTGGGCCGATATTGTCGCTATGCCCGGTCAGGCGTGTCACGACTTTATCGCCTTCGGCGATCTGGTCCTCAACGGTGAAATGTAAATTTGAGTAGCCGCTCAAGAACATTGTGACGAATTTTTTGAAGCCTTCCAGTCCCGCTGGCAAGTTTGGAGGAACATCAGCGAAGTGATAGGCATAGTTGGGATCAAAAAGTTCCTCCACCAGTGCAGGGTCCCTTTTGTTCAGCACTTCTTCATAGTAGCGGCGAACGAGTGCCTTGTTCGTGTCAACTGACATCAGAAGTTCTCCTTTTTCTCAGTCTTAGCCTCGGTTCATCATGTGAAAAGCGCAATCTCAGGGATTGTACTACTACTTTTTTTCAAATGGCAGCACCGCGCTCATCGATTCTGCCTTCATGAGTAACACGTAACAGATGGCATCTTCGGGTACTATTACCGTGCTCTTGAGGACATTTTCTCGAAACTGCTTACCATTCTTGCTGGTGGAAACCACCGTCACTTTTTAGAAGGATTAGGCGTGTGAATGATAGAACGTCTATCTTTCTAAGAAGGAAGCCACGCCATGCAGAAGCGAGTTGGAAATTTGCGCCGGGGTATAGCCATACTGCTCGGAATTGGTATTATTATCAACTACTTTGATCGCACCAATATCTCTGTCGCCACCAAACCTTTTGAGCAAGAATTTCATTTATCGGCATTCCAGATGGGAATTGTCCTGTCTTCTTATCTCTGGTCCTATACGCTGATGCAAATTCCCGTGGGGGCCTTTCGATTTACCTGTTCCTATCGTGGCTGCCCGGCTACCTGGAAACCCAGCTTCACATGTCCGTATTAAAAAGTGGTTTCTATACCATCATTCCCTGGATAGTCGCGACAATTACAGATATCTTCATCGGCGGCTTGCTGGTTGATATGCTGGTAAAACGCGGTCGAGCTTCAACCAACGTGCGCCGAACCCTGATTGTCCTCGGTATGATATTAGGATTAACTGTCGTTGGCGCAGCCTTCACGACGAACGCAAACAGTGCGATTATCTGGATTTCAATCGCGCTCGGCGGCCTTGCCTTCTCAGCTCCTATTGCCTGGAGCATTCCGTCAATTATCGCGCCAAATGGAACGGTAGGAACTGTCGGCAGCATCATGAATTTTCTGGGCAATGTATCCGGCATTGTCGCGCCTATTCTGGCTGGCTACATTTTCGACCGCACGGGTTCGTTCCTGCTCAATTTCCTGATAGCTGGCGCTATCCTCGTTGTAGGCATCTTCTGCTACATCTTCTTGCTTGGGAAGATTGAACAGATTGAGGCTCCATTCGCGACAAAAGCGCCGCTACCTGAGCCGAATGTGGGGTCGCCAACCGGGTCATCTTAGCCCTTGCACGCCTCTTCAACGAATTGCACCAGTGTCTCCATATCGTCGAGCGCGCGCGATGCCACCCTATGTCGAGAGCGCGGCACGCCCGCCAGCGCGGCATGAGCCAGGCGGCATTGTTCGGCCAGAAAATCGCGACAGTAGGTTCTTGTCCCTGTATGCGCGAAGATGTCCAGCGCCTCTTGAACTTGCGCGGGGGTAACAGGCTTCTCCTGACTGTAAATGTGCAGTAATATCTGCCGGTCCGATGGGCTGGCGTGTTCGAGCGCGTGGAGGATGGGCAGGCTTTTCTTGCGGCGGTAGATGTCGCCCGCTTCCGTTTTGCCGGACTCCACAGCGCTGGCCCAGATACCCAGCAGATCATCGCGCACCTGAAAGGCGACGCCCGTAGCCTGCCCGAAGCTGCGCAGGCTGGCAATGGTCTGTTGGTCGTGTGTGCCGAGTAGCGCGCCCATTTCGGCGGCGCAGGCCATCAACGCGGCGGTTTTGCGGCGAATCATATCGAGATACACGGCAACGGAGACCGCCTGGCGATCCTCAAAACTGATATCCTGGTATTGCCCTTCCGCGATTACCAGGCAGGCGTAGTCGAGCGCGGCACCCAGTTTCACAGCAATGCCCGGCTCGACCCCTCTCTCGAGGACGCCCCAGAGCGTCAAACGCGCCAGCGCGAACATGCCATCTCCCGCGTTGACAGCCTGGGGAATACCCCACAATTTCCACATCGTGGCGC
>DAHVFL010000150.1 GCA_027316975.1 Chloroflexota bacterium
GCTCATTCGTTTCCATTCCAGGGGGCTCCTCTCTGCTTCCTGGTTTTTTATTGCAGAGGATACCCCTTTTTCACTCGCTTGCCTACCACTCGTTCCTACTTTATTCCTTTTTCACTATCAGTGCTTCCTTGCTCGCTTGCCTACAACTATTTCCTACACCCCTGATCGATGAAGAGCCTTGTCATCCTGAGCGCAGCGAAGGATCTCCCGTTGGGCAGAGATCTTTCGCTGCGCTCAGGATGACAGGTAAGATTGCTCAGAGAGTGGCATCTCTTCCTTGCGGGTACCAGGTATGTGCGCATCCGCTCAATGAAGCTTGACAGATTACTGCTTTTTTCTACCTGAACTTGTAATCTCGCGTATCGCCGCCGGATCAAGCTTCGGCTCGCGCTCCGCCGTGAGCAATCCATTCGTCTCCTGACCGGTATCCGTCAACTGCGTGTAACAGAAACCCGCGATAGCCGGGCTATTCAGGATAGCATCGATGAGTTCGCGATATTTGGACAAAAAGGCATCTCTATCTGCCACAGTCCCATATCCCTGCCAGAACACGTCCGATGCAGGTCGCAGGCTGATACCCCCAACCTCGGTCAGCATGAGCGGCCCTTTTGCATACTCATAGCCTGGCAGCATTAACGCGCGGTCACCGGGGCGCACTTCTTGCAGCGTCCGCTGCACCGCCTCCCTGCTGCCATAGCGCTCACGCAGCGTTGACCCCTCAAATGAGTAATCGTGGATGCCATAGATATCGCCGGTGCTGTGTTCAAAGCCCTCATTCCCAGCAGTGAGACGTGTGGGATCAAGAGCTTTTGTCAGGTGATAGAGCGCCTGCACATAGTGACGCTGCGCCGGGTCACCTGCCAGGTTGGGCACGCCCCAGCTCTCATTGATCGGAACCCATGCCACGATACAGGGATGGCTGTAATCGCGCGCCAGCACCTCTAACCATTCGCGCGTCAACCGCTCTATGGCAATGGGTGAGAAAACGTAGGCATTAGCCATCTCGCCCCAGACCAGCAGGCCAAGACGATCGCACCAGTAGAGAAAGCGCGGATATTCAACCTTCTGATGAATGCGCACGCCGTTGAAACCCAATTCTTTCGCCAGTTCCACCTCCCGTCGCAGCGCTTCATCGCCCGGTGCAGCCAGGTGCGATTGCGGCCAGTAGCCTTGTTCCAGCGCAAAACGCAGGTAGTAGGTGCGACCATTCAGTAGAAAGTTCTTGCCATCGGTGCCAACGCTGCGCAGTCCGCAGTAGCTCTGTACCTCGTCGATAACCTCATCCCTGGCAAGTATTGTCAGCGCCGCGTCAATCAAATTCGGATGTTCAGGTGACCAGAGCAGCTCGTCCTCATCCATCATCCTTGCGCGATCAAAAGCGATGTGTCGCTCTACCTCTGTTCCCATTACCATGTAGGTATCATCAGCTATTGTCTCGCCATGCATGCTGAGCTGCACGCGCATACGTAGCGGGACCGTCCCGTCATGGCGCTGTAGTCGCACACAAAGATTGAGAAATCCTCGCTCCACGTCGGGTGTCCACCGTATGTGTGTGATGTGCGTCAAACCGACCGGCTCGAGCCAGACCGGCTGCCATATCCCTGTGGTGCGCTGATACCAGATTGCGTGAGGCTCCTCGTGCCAGTCTTGCTTGCCACGCGGCTGTGCCAGGTCTAGCGGCTCGTCCTCGGCCCGCATAACAACGACCTGCTCTTCACCTGGACACAGCGCTGTGGTAATATCGGCGCTGAAGGGAGTTTGTCCCCCCTCGTGGGTCGCCACCAGTTGACCATTCACCCACACATGAGCGCGATAATCTACCGCTCCACAGTGCAGCAGTAATCTCCGCCGTGCATCCTCATCTGCTACCCGAAAAGTTCGCCGGTACCACACGATAGGATGATAGGCAGTATCACCTAAACCGCTCAGGGGCGATTCGGGAGGAAAAGGCACCTGGATCGTATGCGTAAAGACATCCGCGCGCTGTTGCCAGCCTTCATCCAGGCCACGCCCGGCATCATCATAGGCGAATCCCCACACCCCACCCAGGTCGATCCAACGTGGACGTGTTAGTTGTGGGCGAGGATGAACAGCCATTGCTTGACCTTTCTCTATCGCTTAGATTATATATCACGATGCAGAAGGGTTGTGTTGCACAAACACGAAAAACTATAGCGAGTTGCTCCATTGCATTGCGAGCGTTTCTCAGGTACGATTTAAACTACCTACTAGAGCGTTCCTCTTGCGCAAGAGAAAGGGAAGCAGGCATGAAGCGAGTGCTGGCGCTGCAGTTTGTCTGGGATGATCCACCGGGATACCTGGGCGAGATCATGGAAGAACACCAGATCGTTTGTGACACTATTAAAGTAGAAGAAGAACCCGTTCCCGACCCCACAGAGTACGATGCCCTCATTGCAATGGGCGGGCCACAGCATGTCGGCCACAATGATACCTACCCGTATCTTGTTGGTGTAACAGAGGCCATTCGCCGGGCAGTTGAGAAGGAGGTTCCCTATCTTGGGTTATGCCTGGGTGGGCAACTGCTGGCAAGCGCGATGGGAGCACAGGTGAAAAAGCATACCAGCGCATCCATTGGCTTTTATGAAGTACAATTCACCGAAGCAGGGAAAAAAGATCCCCTTTTCAAGGGATTGCCCGGCTCTCAGCAGGTCATCCACTGGCACGAGGATACCTTCGATATTCCAGATGGAGCGGTTCGATTAGCAACCAACCCGCATACGCAGAACCAGACCTTCCGTTACGGGCGCAACGCCTACGGCACCCAGTTTCACATCGAGCTGACACCAGGTATGCTCGACGTCTGGCTCTATCACCCCGAGTACCGCCAGGAGATGGTGCGGGCGTTGGGAGAAGACGCGGCCGATACGTTCATTAGCGACCGCACCAGGCTCTACCCGCTCTACCGTCTACACACTCGCATCATGTTTGAGAATTTCTTGCGCATCGCAGACTTGCTTGATTAGCATTGTAACCTCATTCTTTGACTGATCCGGCCAGAATACCACACTCAAAGTAGCGCTGCTCTCGTAAAATTGCCTGTCACTTTTTCCCTGTTTCGCCTGTCTCTAGTAGTAGGAGACATTTCCTTTTATTTCCTTGCACACAATGGAGTAATCCAGGGGGTAAAAAATGATTAACATGCTCCCAAATGAGCAATTGAGACGCGAGCGACAACGACGTGGTTGGTCTCGCCAGTACGTTGCAGAGCAGATTGGTGTAGCCGATCCCAAGACGATCGGGCGTTGGGAACGCGGGGTCGCCTTTCCCAGTTCATATTTCTTACAAAGGCTCTGTACCCTGTATGGCATGTTAGCCCAGGATTTGGGACTAGTTCCGGCGGATCACAAAAACTCCCTCCCTGCTGCCGGGGCCAACAAAACGCAGCTTGCCAGCGAATTCATACATGACAACCACATGCAGCGACATGTCAGTGATGGCATTATCTGGGCCAGTCTCGGACTACTGCCAAATGTGTCAGACCTCCTCTGTAGATGGAGCAGCCTGCTCGATATGCCCGCGACCGACATCAAACATTTGCCAGAGGAAGCGCACGGTTGAATTGCGCATCTTTCCTGTTGAGATAGGCGCGACTTCGATGATTCTATCATCTAGTCAGTCGTGTGAGAGTATTGTATTATTTATGATAGAAGAACATCGTGAAGCAACCCGGGGGCAGAACTGCTTTTCACTGACTGCCCTTGAGAAGAGAGGATATGCTCAGGTATGGAGTACGGAATACCAGATACTCCCTCATCCAGGTCAGGTAGTCCTCCTGACGAGCGTACCCTTGTGCTTCGCGCAAGAGACGGTGATCAGTTGGCATTCGAAACACTCTACGAGCGATATAACGACCGCCTGTGCCGCTACTTAACGCGCATGACCGGCGATGATGGCGTCGGGTGCGAACTCACCCAGGAAGTATTTTTGAAGGCCTGGGAAGCTTTATTGAGCCTTCGCGATCCAGCACGCTTTGCAAGCTGGCTCTATCGCATTGCAACGAACCGGGCGCATAATCACCAGCAACATACCAAACTCCTGCACACCATCCCCTGGGAAGAATATGCAGCAGGCGCGGAGACAGCCGGCGCCACGGGGCCAGAGGAGCAGGTAGAAGAAACAGAACTGTTGAAACTGGCGCTTGCGCGTGTCTCTCCGACCTACCGTCCCTGCCTTATCTTATATGTGATAGAAGAACTCTCACAACGGCAAATAGCCGAATTGTTACAGATAAAAGAATCCTGCATTGGGAAGTACATCAGTCGAGGAAGAGAGGAGCTGCGTCAAATCTACTGGCGGCTCTCGAACGAACCGGACACTGTAAAACGAGGAGGGAAGCGGGGCTAATGAAGAACCAACCACCCTGCATCGCCTGGGCAGAGAAGCTCGCGCTGAGACAAGAGGACCTCTCGCCTGATGATCGTGTGGCACTTGCTGCACATCTGCATACCTGTCCAGCATGTACCGCGGCCCAGGCAGACTATCATTTGCTCGATTCCCGCCTGCGCGCGTTACCGCTTCCTGCGCTGAAGCCGTTGCCTCGTCTTTCTCTTCTGAATCTCGGGCAGGAGAAAGAAGAAACAGCTGCCACCAGCATGATCGACGTCGAGACTGCTAGAAGCGATGCGCGTCTCTCCATACCCGTCAGGCGCAAAACGGCTTCTGGCTTTTTCGCCTTCTCGCTCCGGCGCGCGCTTCCTGTTGCCCTCGTAGCCTCCCTTATTCTGGCTCTGCTTCTCGTCTTTGGCATACAAACCGCCAGTAAGTTGAGCTCCCATGTTGTGGGAGCCACCTTACTTTCTTATACAGGGCACAACGATTATGTGGACGCTGTGGCCTGGTCTCCCGATGGGCAATTCATCGCCTCCGGCAGTTGGGACGGCACGGTGCAGGTCTGGGATGCGCGTACCGGAGCCATCGTCACCACCTATAAGAGACATAGCAATGTCGTCAGTACGCTGGCCTGGTCTCCCGATGGGCAATTCATCGCCTCCGGCAGTTGGGATGGCACGGTGCAGGTCTGGAATGCGTTCTCGGGAGCGCTGCAAACCCTCTACCAGGAACATAGCGATGTTGTCAGTGCGCTGGCCTGGTCTCCTGATGGGCAATTCATCGCCTCCGGCAGTTGGGACCACACCGTCCAGGTCTGGTATGCGCGCACCGGTGAGACCCTGCGCGTCTACACCGGACATAGCGAATTTGTCGACGCCGTCGCCTGGTCTCCCGACGGCCAATTCATTGCCTCGGGCGATAGAAACAACACCGTGAAACTGTGGAACGCACAGACAGGAAACACCCTGCACACATACAAGGAATTTACAATAGGAATCATCGAGGCCCTGGCCTGGTCCCCCAATGGGCGATATATCGCAGCCGGGGATAGAGACACAACCGTGCGGGTCTGGGAAGCCTTTACAGACAATCTTCCCCTCACCTACAAAGGGCATACCAATGAAGTCAGCGCTCTTACCTGGTCTCCCAACGGCAAATACATTGCCTCGGGTAGTTATGACGGCACTGTGCAGATCTGGAATGCAAATACAGGAGCTCCTGTCTATACCTATAAAGCACATGCTAACACTGTCGCTGCGCTGGCCTGGTCACCTGATGGTCGCTACATCGCCTCCGGCAGTTGGGACAGCACAGTGCAAGTCTGGGTTGCCCCTTCAACCAGGTAGCACTCTTAATTACTTGACTATCAGAACCCCTTTCTGTGTTACAGATAGTTTCTTCTCTCTCCCAGTCTATCTCACCTGACAGGTCAGCGTCCAGAGAAATCAGCAATAGTGCAGGGAAAAACTTCAAAGTATGAAGTTTTGCGGCATTTGTTGTGTATAAATCCTTTCTTTTGATGCCTGTTTCTGCTATACTTGCACACAACATATATTCATATGGAATCCAGTACGATGTGCGCTCGCTGCTTGCAGCGCGGCGATAGAAAAAAGATTTTAAGTCTATAGGCCACCGGAAACAATTCTACCTGATACTTTAACTCATTGCGAAAGGCAGCAACCGGCATCGATGTCGCAACATACTAAAATTCGTCACAGGCAACGCAATTCTGCCAGCCATGTCCCTTTCAAAATTGTTGGATATAGTATTCCCTGCGAACGGCACCCGTCGCGCAACGAGGATAGCTACTTTATAGAACACGAGGGCGGGCTGGTCGCGGTATTCGATGGCGTCGGGGGAAGTGCGGCCGGGGAGATCGCGTCACAAACGGCCCGGCGCGCCTCGCGCCGCAGGTGGTTCCAGGAGTTGCACGAAATCCAACAGGGAGCGCCGCTAAAGAAAGGCATCATTACCTGCGACGCTGCTGATTACTGCGCTGTGTTGCAGCGCCTGGTCGAGGCCGCCGATGAAGAGGTGCGCACGGCGGGCGCGCGCGAGGCTGGCACCGATGATCTGGCTACCACTGTTGCGATGGCAATGCTCTGCCAACGCCCTGAAAGCAACGAATATACGCTGTTTTACGCGCACGTCGGCGACAGTCGCCTCTACCTGCTCCATGAAAATGAGCCGCTCAAACGTCTCACCACGGATGATGGATTGCTGGGGAGGCTGGTAGAAAGCCAGATGGTTGAAGAAGAGGACGCCCGGCGCATCGACCAGGCTATGCGCTCCGAGGAACTTTCCGAAGTGGAATTCAGTTACTTCCGCATGCGCGGCGGCATTACCCAGGCCCTGGGTGGCCCTGTGCCGCCCACCATTCATCTCAATTCCATGCCTGTCGAAATTGGAGACCGTATCCTGCTCTGCACCGATGGCATTCATGATAACCTCACCGATAACGAAATCGAGACAATTTTGCGCAATGCGCCCCGTAACGCGGCCGCGCGCAATCTCGTTGAGCATTCCTTGCATCGTTCTCGAGAAGAACGCCATATAACCGTGCGCGCCAAACCGGATGACATGAGCGCAATCGTAATTACCCGTCGTTTCTAAAGAGCGAGCGATGCAATACACCTGTTCAGCTAAATCAGGATGGAGCAGTATACGATGGTTCCACAGGACGATTTCACCCCGCATGGCTACCTCGATAATCCCTACCACGCGTGGAAACTCAATCCGGGCGGGGTTTTGCGCTCGCTGGAACCGCTCGGTATGGGCTGGCATGTACCCAACCTCGGCAGCTACGTGAATAACCAGTTTCAATACACCGCGCATCTCAACATCGGCTTGAAAATAGGCAAAACGGTACTTGTCACACCTGATGATTTCCGCCGCCAGAAATGCGCGATTCATAGCACACTGCACACCAAAAATCGCTTTGCATATAACTGCGTCGTGCCGAAATACGGGTTGACCCTCAGCGCCTGTTATTTTCTGGTGGATGAAGATGCGCTTGGCTGCATTGTGACGCTCTCGACGACTTCGCCCGCGCCGCTGCCCGTGACCTGTTACCTGATCCACCAGCATACGCACAATCCGCATACCAGCCGCCTGTGGGAACACGGGTTATACGCGCTGCAAGACCCCGCCGGGGGCTATGCCATGCTGGGGATTGCCAGCGAGGGCGACGTTTTCACGCATGGGGCCGGCGCTGCTGACGATGGGGCGCTTGCCTGGGAAGCGGTGGGCTTCGGCGAAACGCTCGACGATATCGCGGCCTGGGCGCAGGGCGCGCGGCTCCATCCCCCGGCGATCACGCAGCGAGAGCCGGGGAGCGGCTGGCAATTGCGCGCGCTGGCTCTGCCCTTTTCGCTGGAACTGGGCGGCGCGTCACCCACTACCCGCGTCATACATGCAGTTCTGGCGCGTGGCGTCTCGCAGGATCAATCGTTGGAACGCTGGAGAGAGGCGGTGGGAATCGAAGGCATACTGCAAGCGGAAAATGAACTGCGTGTTGCCGATGAGGTTTTCTGGCAGCAAGCGCCGCAACTCTCTGGCGATTGGCCCGCGCACTGGCGGCGTGGTTTTGTCTACGACTTTGAAACTTTGCGCATGATGATGCGCCCTCCGTCTGGCATCATTCCTCACGTTTGGGACGCTATGCAAATTCAGGCCCCGCGCACGGTACTGGCGGAGGCCGCCATGGATACGCTTTTCCTCAGTTATGCCGATCCTGAACTGGCAGCCGGAGTGATTCTGGGGCATTTCGAGTCGTCGCCGCGCCCGAACCTGCCATGTATGCGCGAGGACGGCAGCTTTAACATGGTTGCTGACGACGGGCAGATTTGTGGCACCGCCCCTGAATGGGGTTTCCCGCTCTGGTGTTGCGACCAGATATTTCGTAGGACTGGCGACCGCGAGTGGCTGCGTCACCTCTATCCGTGCGCGGCGGCCTACCTGCGCTGGTGGCTGCAATATCGCAGCGACGCAGAAGGCTGGCTGGGCTACGCCTGCTCGTGGGAGAGCGGGCAGGATGTCTCCACGCGCTTCGGCCCGCAGCAAACAGGAGGCACCATCATCCAGCACGTGCGCCCGGTGGATTTGCAGGCAAGCGTGGCGCAGGGCGCGACGATTTTAGCGCGCTGGGCAACCGTACTCGCTGAAGAGGATCAGCCTGAAAATGACGCATACCAGACTGAAGCGCAGCGATGGGTAAGCGTAGCAGACGACTTCACCGCCAAAACGCGGCTAATGTGGCACAATGGCTGGTTCCGTGACTACGATTCGGTGGCGCAAGAGTGGTCAGCCGAGCAAGACGCCATGCACCTCTCCCCCGTCTTCTGCGGCGTGGCGGATGCAGGGCAAATCGAACACCTGCGCCCGGCGCTGGCGCAACCTCCTGGCAATAATCCCTACTGGCGACCGCTCAGTTGGCCGCCCATCTTGATGACGGTAGCCGAAGCCGCTCGCTCCGTTGGCATGTTGCCCGAAGCGGCAGACCTGGCTTACCGCTTCATCGATGCCTCCTACCGCAGCCTCGATAGCCGCGCGCGCGATGAATACGGCAATATACCGGGAGTAACGCGCGAAAACCGCCGGATCATCGTGGCAGGCAAATGGGGTGAGACCGGCTACGTCAATTCCGGCATCGAGGGCTACGGCTGGGGCGCGCTCAGTATCTTCCTGGTCATTCGCTCTATCATGGGACTCAAAGAGGAGGAAGCCGGGGCGCTAACCGTCGCGCCCATGCTGCCCCAGAGCTTGCGGCGACCCGGCGCGTCCTACAAACTTGGCCCGCTGCCCTGGGGTGAACATATGCTAACCATGGAATGTACGGTGAAAGACGCGCAGGGCTATATGCTGCGTCTGGCGAGCGAGACGCAGCATTGGGACTGGGAGGGAAGATGGGGCGAGGAGAGAAAAATCACGCTCTCTTAAAGTATGCGCGCCAGCTGAAGACAGGAGCAACCGCGCGCGGTTGCTCCTGTCTTCAGCTGGCGCGCATTTCTACGCTTGCATCAGAGCCTCGAACTGCTTGCGGTCAAGCTGTTCGTGCTCAAGGAGAGCATCAGCCAGCTTCGTCAACTGCTCGTAATGCTCTTGCAGGATAGCGCGTGCTATCGCATAGCCTTCGTTAAGGATGCGCTGCACTTCGGCGTCGATGGTGTTTGCCATCGTGAGGCTGCTGGCTTTAGGCGCGCCGGACGCAGATGCAGAGGAAGCATAGTAACGTGGTGGCAACTCTTGCCTGCTGAGCGAGAGGCGACCGTCAGCGCCGGCGGCCAGCGCCTGGCTGTAGGATGGGATGGCATCACTATCGATACGGCGCATATTCAAGCCAGCACCGCCAGCATCGGCGCGATAATCCGCGAAGACCATGCCAACCTGCTCGCTCATAC
>DAHVFL010000151.1 GCA_027316975.1 Chloroflexota bacterium
CCTCTCCGGGGCTTGCCCCCGCCCTGGCAATCGTTCGTTATGTGCGCGTCTCCGGGGCTTGCCCCGTCCTGCGCCAAATGTTGTATAAAATACATCAGGAGGTGTTGCTATGCAAGAACTATCAGGTAAAGTGGCGCTTGTGACCGGGGCCGCGTCTGGTATTGGCCTGGCGATTGCGCGAGATTTCGCGGAACATGGCGTGAGGGTCACGCTGGCCGACATTGATCGCGAGAGAGGACAGGCCGCCGCGTCCGAACTGGGGGGAGCGAGTTTTGCGCAGGCCGACATGACAAGTTCAGACGACATTGCGCGACTGGTGGCTGAAACGCTCGCTGCCGAGGGCAAGATCGACATTCTCGTGAATAACGCGGGCATCCAGCACGTCGCCCCCATTCACGAATTTCCCGAAGCGAAGTGGCGGCTGATTATCGACATGATGCTGACCGCGCCATTTCTACTCACCAAAGCTGCGCTGCCGAACATGTACGAGCGCAAATGGGGGCGCATCATCAACATTGCATCGATACACGGGCTGATTGCATCGCCGTTCAAATCGGCTTACGTGGCGGCAAAACACGGGCTGGTCGGCTTGACCCGCACGACAGCGTTAGAGGCAGGCGCGTATAACGTGACATGCAACGCGATTTGTCCATCATATGTGCGCACGCCCCTGGTCGAGAAGCAGATTGCAGACCAGGCGCGCATCCACAATATTCCTGAAGATCAGGTAGTAGAGAAAATTATGGTAGCGAACGGCGCGATTCACCGCTTGCTGGAACCACGCGAAGTGGCGCAACTGGTGACGTATTTGTGCAGCGATGCCGCCGGTGGCATTACCGGCAGCGCGCAAAGTATTGACTGCGGGTGGACTGCCGAATAGCTGAATTTTCCAGACAAAGAAAGGAACGGGCACATGGCATACGATGCCACGGCGGTTTTGCGGGAACAACTGGTTGAAGCAGTTGGACGACTGCTGCAGGCCGGGGTAATGTCGCATAGCAAGCACGGCAATATGAGCGCGCGCGTACCCGGCGCGGAGCAGATGCTGCTGACATCGACCGGGCTGCACACGTCACTTTCAGCCGAACTCATACCGGTCGTCACCTTTGATGGCGAGGTTGTTTCGGGAACGCTCGATCCCGCTACACGCGAAATTGTTGGTATGCACTCGAGCGTCTACCGCGTCCGCCCGGAAGTTCACAGCGTCATGCACACGCATTCGCCGCATGTCACCAGTTTCGCGCTGGCGCACCAGCCGTTGCCCTGCGCCTATGAAGCGCTGCTGCGTATCGGCATCACGGTCGATATTCCTGTCGCGGACTGGGCGCCCCGCGGCTCGCGAGAATCCGTCACCAACATCATCGATCAAATCACGCGACATCCAGATGCCCCGGCTGTCCTGCTGGCTAATCACGGCCTGCTGGCATTCGGACGCGACCCGCTCATGACCGCTTTCCTCATTATCAGCATGGAAGAAGCCGCAGGCATGACCCTGGAAGCCCGCAAAATCGGCGGCGAGCAGGGCTTCCCCGAAGGCGCGCTGGAAAAGGAACGCGCGCATATGCGGAGTTTTGGGTCGTTGAGATAGGGTCGAAGGAGTAACGACCAGGGCGACCGCAAGGGTGCGCCCCTACAATATTACGAATGGGTCTGCTCGGCCCCGTATATTGTAGGGGCGCACCCTTGCGGTCGCCCTCGTATACCACAATTCAGTGCCTCAATTTCTCCAGCACATACTCCACGAAGCCGCGAATGTGGTGTTCGTCGGGGGCGTAGTTGCCGCCGTTGCGGTAGGCGCGTGAGGCCATGCTTTTTTGCGTCAATTCGCAGACGACCCAGTCTTGCCGGTTGACGAGATCGAGTAGGTCAACGGCGTCCGACGGGTCAAAGTCTGGCCGCGCCATTACGTCGGGGTCAAAAAGCCAGTCCGAAATCACTACTGTGCGTTCTGGCCCCATGGGCTGGAAGGTATCGACCACCACATGATCGCTCAGTAAGTTGATGAACATGTTGGGCAAGAACAGCAGGCCGTAGTAGCGGCGCGTATCCTCCGGCAACAGGCCGGGCAGGGGCGGACGGCTGGCTTTGCCGGTGACGGTGAAGGCCTCAACCTGCTCGCCCAGCATTACTCCCGCGGAGAAATCCTCGTCGGCAAAAACCTTACCCGTGCGATAGAGAGGGATCAACTCACACAATTCCGGGTGCATGGGGCCGCAGTGATAGCACTCCAGCGTATTCTCAATGATGAGCTTCCAGTTGGCCTGCACCTCGTATGTGATAGACTTGCCTACCTTGAGCCTGCCTATCTGGTAGCGGTCGTAGGGCGAGATATCGCCGAACTGCTGCACCCTGGGGTCATTCAATTGTGCTTCAAAGGGCTGCGGGTTCTCGGCAAGGTTGAGAAAGATCAAGCCTTCCCATATGTGCAGGGCAACCGGCAGCAGGCCATAGGCCAGGCGGTCGAACTGCTCGTCGCTCATGACGTTGGGCGCGCCTATTAACCGTCCATCCAGCGCATACGTCCAGGCGTGATATTTGCACTGGATGGAACCTTTCAGTTGCCCGCTTTCTTGATTGCATAAACGCGCGCCGCGATGGCGGCAGACATTGAAAAAGGCATGTAATTGCCCCTCTTTATCCCTCATAACGATGATACTTTCGCTGGCAACCGTCACCACGCGGTACGATCCGTGCGAGGATAGGGCATCAGCGCGCCCTACATAGAACCACATTTTGCCAAAAATATGTTCCTGTTCCTCTTGAAAAATAGCGGGATCATAATAGTAACGACCGGGAAAAGTGGACAAAAATGGAGAACTGGAGCGTACCGTTGTGGTCATCATTACCTCGAATGTGCTAGCAGGACACCGTAGAGAAGCATAGACTCCTCCGTTCTCTCCAAGTATACCTGACAGCCAACTGGATACACAAGCCCTGGGGCCAGGGCGGGGACAAACACACCCACCCGTAGGCGCGAACTAACTATATTACCAGTGCGGGGGCAGAGACGCCGCACTGGTTGTCTTTCTCCAAAGTTCGCGCTCATGGGGGCTTGCCCCCGCACTGGTAATGTTCTCGCAGGAAGGAGGTGTTTATTTCTAGACACAGGATGAAAGAGTTTACCAAATTGCACCTACTATCATTCTCAAATCGATACTTCGGCGCATTACGCTAGTGGTCAGGGGTAAATCACACCAGCATTTTCTTGTGTTTCACTTTGCATTGATCGACAGCATTTCAGAAGAATGGAGCGAGGTCTTTCCTATGTCTATACCACTCAATGACCTGCAAGCGCAGTTTTCGAGCATAAAGCCAGAGGTGATGTCGGCTATAGAAGGTGTGCTGGATTCTATGCAACTTTTCCTCGGCCCGCAAAACCGGCGATTCGAGCAAAGTTTCGCTAGCTACTGCGGCTGTGAATATGGTATCAGCGTTTCCAATGGAACCGACGCTATCGCGCTGGCCTTACGCGCCTGCCATATTGGAGCGGGCGATGAGGTGATTACGGTTTCCCACTCCTTTATAGCTACCGTCGAGGCCATCGCACAGGTGGGAGCGACGCCCGTTTTTGTGGATATTGAGCCGGATACCTATACAATGGACTGGCGACAACTCGAGGGCGCGTTGAGTGAACATACACGCGCTATCATTCCCGTTCACCTGTACGGCCACCCGGCAGACATGCACCCTATTCTGGATTGCGCGCGTGAGCATGGATTGCGCGTCATCGAAGACGCTTCTCAAGCGCATGGAGCCATGTACCAGGGGAAGCGCGTGGGCAGTTTTGGCGATATCGCCTGTTTCAGCCTGTATTGCAGTAAAAACCTGGGGGCGTATGGCGAAGCGGGTATCTGTCTCACCAGCGATGCTGAGCTGGCGCAATCGCTACGTGTATTGCGCGATCATGGTTCGCGGATTCTCTACCAGCACGAAATACTGGGAGCGAACGCGCGCATGGACGAGATACAGGCCGCCATTTTGAATGTGAAAATGGCCCACCTGGATAAGTGGAATGAGCAACGTCAGGCACACGCACAGCTATATAGCGAGCAGTTACAGGGTATTGTCGAAACAGTTCCAACGGTTCGCGAAGGTGCATCGCACATTTTTTATGTCTACGTGGTACAGGTACGCGAGCGTGACCAGCTGCGTCAGTATCTTTCGGAGCAGGGCATTGGGAGCGGTATCCATTATCCAACGCCCATCCACTTGCAGCCAGCTTGCCAGCATTACGGCTACACACGTGGTATGTTGCCCATCACCGAAGCAGTCTGCGAACGCATCATTTCGCTGCCCATGTATCCTGAACTGACTTCGGAGCAGTTGCAGGTGGTTATTGATGGGGTGAAGCAGAACGTAATGGCCGTTGTTTAGTAAGGTTCTCTTTCCCCGGCACTTCCACCCTTTTGTGGGCATCCGGCCCACGCTCTACTATGTATTGGCTGATACATTTCTCCCTGAAAGTACAACATTGGCTTTTGAATTTCGTGGTTATCTCGACTATTCTGGATAGGTATTGTGTGCCTTGTACCCGCTGTATCCATGAAATGAGGATGACCATGAAAGATACTGTGCGTATCGGGTTGATCGGCGACTTCAATCCCGATGTCATAGCCCACATCGCTATTCCCCAGGCATTAACGCTGGCGGCGCGGAAGGTAGAATGTAGTGTGGAAACGGAGTGGCTTCCAACGCCATTGTTGGAAAAGGATACCGCAGAGAGGCTCGCGGCTTGTGACGGACTGTGGATTGTGCCGGCCAGTCCGTATGAGAGTATGGAAGGGGCATTGCTCGCGATCCGCTTTGCTCGTGAGCGCGGAGTTCCCTTTCTTGGCACCTGTGGCGGCTTTCAACATGCCCTGATCGAATATGCGCGTAATGTACTCAATCTGGCTGAGGCAGATTCTGCCGAATCGAACCCGGAGTCAACGCTGCCACTGATTGCTTCACTTAGTTGTTCGCTGGTTGAGGCTACCGACACCATCGTCTTGCAGCCTGGCTCGCGCATTGCCGCCCTGTATGGCAAGAGCGAGATTTCCGAAAAGTATCACTGTAGTTTTGGCCTCAATCCTCGCTATACGACGCTATTTGATGCCAGAGGTCTGCGCATCACCGGCTTTGATAAAAGTGGCGAGGCGCGCGTTTTTGACCTGGACGGGCATCCCTTCTACATAGGTACGCTCTTTCAGCCGGAACGCTCCGCTTTCAAGGATGTAGCGCATCCCCTTATCATCGCCTACATGCGGGCCGTACTTACGCATAAGCAAGCATCAGGCCACAAACGATAACACGGCTGAATCGCTCATTATCTGAGCCACCAGCCGTGTTTCCCGCACCGTAATTTGCAATTGTGCGGGTGTGATGGATTGACGACCATCGCACAATGCCCTGTCAGGGTCTGTATGTGTTTCCAGGATCAGCCCATGCGCCCCGGCAGCAATTGCGGCGCGTGACATAGTGGGCACAAGTTCGCGGCGGCCCGTGGCATGGCTGGGATCGACGATAACGGGCAAGTGTGTCAACTCGTGCAGCAGGGGAACGCAGGTGAGATCAAGCAGGTTGCGCGTATGCGAGTCGAAACTGCGGATGCCGCGCTCGCACAAGATCACATTGGGATTGCCAGCCGCGACAATGTATTCCGCCGCCAGCAGCCACTCGTCGATAGTAGCGGCCAGGCCGCGTTTGAGCATCACCGGACGACGCGCCGCAGAGTTGCCGACCGCCTGTAACAGGGGGAAGTTCTGCATGTTGCGGCTGCCGATTTGCAAGATATCGGCGTACTGCGATACCACCTCAACCATATCAGGCTCCATCACCTCGGTAATAACCGGCAAGCCCGTTTCTTCACGCGCCTCCGCCAGGAATTGCAGGCCCTCGATGCCCAATCCCTGGAACTGGTAGGGCGAGGTGCGCGGCTTGAATGCGCCGCCGCGCAGCACCTGCGCCCCGGCATCCTTCACCGCGCGGGCAATCTCCAGCAACTGCTCGCGACTCTCGACCGCGCACGGTCCGGCGATAATGACGGGCGCGGCACCGCCGATAGTGACAGACCGGCTGCCTGGTAGATCACCAACGACGACGCGGCTATCCTCGCTCTGAAAGGCGCGGCTTACAAGCTGGTAGGGCATATTTGTGGAAACGATACGCTCGACGGCTCGATGCTGGCTAAGCGCGGCGTGCGTCTGCGCATCGAGGCTATTGCCGTCGATGGTGATGACCCGGCGTCCCTGCATAGTAATCGCGCTGATGGGTCGCTGGCCGCCTGCCAGTTGTTGCAGGAGTTCAACAACCTGCTGATGTTCTGTGTCTGTTACCTGACTACGAGTGACGATAATCATGAAACTACTTCCTTCCTTTTTTACCAAACAAAAAAGCAGAGGTTTTTTTCCTCTGCTTCCAGCATGTTGGTGGGTAATTTTCGCTCAGCCCAAAGGGCCCACCATCATGCTGGAGGGCTAAACCAATAATAAAAGCTAAATTGCCGGTTCGGTTGGTAACTGAGCATTGTTCCGTTCCCTGGCAGAGGGCCTACCCCCGCCGATGATTTCTTCTGTTCAGATTATAGGCGGGTTGAGGTGGGTTGTCAAGAGCAAAATTTTGATTATTGACGAGACAATAGTCAGGCAATATTGCGAACAAGTGTATTAAATGGTAGCATAAAAGTTAAGTGAGCAACTGTTCTACTATACATTAAGGGAAAAGCTATGGTCATGGAGCAAGTGCGGCGTCAGAAAACGTATACACTACCATTGGATGAATTATACAAAGTAGCTCCAGATATTTCATGGACTGTTGCGCCCAAAATCACTGGCGATCTTTCCCCTGTCGAAGTATGTCAAATTCTTGGTGAATGGTATAAAAACATTAGCAGCGAGGTACACCGCCATAACACAGGACAGTTTTTTACGCCGCCAATAGTTGCTCGTTATATGGCAAATCTTGCAGGAACTCTCCACAATCAGATGCATGTGCTTGATGCTGGCGCTGGAGTAGGCATACTGGCTTGTGCGGTGTGTGAATTAGCAAGAATGCAGCAATTGTCAGAACTTACCATAATTGCTTACGAGCCTGATCCTGTGCTATTTATACTCTGCTCCTTTGCACTTGATTATGCTCGTGACGTTTTACATGAATATGGAGTAAAACTCTTCATTGAGTTTCATCAGCAAGACTTCCTTGAAGCAATGGCAATGCAGCTCACCCACCATTCACTCTGGTCTAACAATCTTCAACCAGAATGGCCTTTCGATCTTGCTATTCTCAATCCTCCTTATTTCAAAGTCAATCAAACCGATAATCGCGCAAAACTTGTAAAAGATCTCGCACATGGACGTACTAATATGTATACGATGTTTATGTCTCTTGCCGCATCCTCTCTGCGTATCGATGGACACTTCATATCAATTACCCCTCGGTCTTTTGCATCTGGTACCTATTTCAAGCAATTTCGTCAGCAATTTTTTAACAGCATCACTCCTGAATTAATTCATCTCTTTGACTCAAGGCGATCCGCCTTTGAGGATGCGGATGTGCTTCAAGAGAATATTATACTTGCTGGAGTTAAAAAAGGTATTACAGCTACAGAAGATCCATATTTGAGTATCTCAAGAAGTAGAGGTATTAAGGACCTGGTTCATCCTCTCATCCAGCAATTACCAAGGTCACTCGTTATTGATGCAAAACAAAAAGACCCGGTCCTTCATTTACCTACGAGTGATATTGATATACATCTACTACAGGCCTTTAGACAATGGAAGAATCGCCTGGCAACTTTTGGATTGGAGATATCTACCGGGCCAGTTGTGCCTTTTCGCGCTGAGAATATGTTGACATCTGTCGAAAATGTCCAACGGGGCAAAGCCGTTCCTCTCCTCTGGCTCCAACACGTGCATCGTATGGATATCAAATGGCCGCTTGAGCATTTCAATAAACCTCAAGGAGTTTTCCGCGAAACTGATCAGAAATTACTGATAAAAAATACGACACAGATAGTTCTACGCCGTTTTAGCGCAAAAGAGGAGGAGCGACGTATAACGGCAGCCGTTTTAGTAGAAGGTACGATTGGCTCAGACTTGATCGCATTAGAAAATCATCTTAACTATCTCTATCGTCCCGGTGGAACGCTTTCCAGTGAAGAAGCTACAGGCATCGCTGCATTTCTCAATAGTTCACTGGTTGATCGCTATTTCCGCATCGGGAATGGCAATACGCAAGTGAACGCTACTGAACTGAGAAAGCTGCCCTTTCCTCCATTAGAGCAGCTTATTCGTATAGGCCAGCGAGTACTAAATACACATGCTGAACAAGATTTTGATCAAACCGAACACATTGTAATGAAGGAACTTGGGAAAGACTTAATTGTGGGAAGTGAGGAAGAGGATCTACAACTCCCAATACTGAAAGATTCGAGGATATCGATGGGTAAAATTCAGGAAGCGCAACGTATTTTACAAGAACTGGGATTACCACCCGCCCAGCATAATGAAATCAGTGCGCTTACATTACTGGCTCTATGCAATCTAGATGAAACGACACCCTGGACTAAGATATCGAAGCAACTTATCACCATTCATAATTTGATGGGTTACATGAAACAACACTACGGTAGAATCTATGCAGAAAATACCCGCGAGGTTGTACGTCGCCAGGTCATACATCAGTTTGAACAAGCTCGTTTAGTAGATCGCAATCCAGATGACCCAACCCGTCAAACGAACAGCCCCAATACCTGCTATGCTCTAACTGAAGAGGCCTGCGAGGTATTACGCCAATTTGGAACATCGACATGGGAAAATGCAGTAGCAAAATTTCTAGCCCTGCATGGAGCGTTATGGGAACACTATCAACGCAATCGCCGGGCTATAGCTTTACCTCTCAAATTAGCTGATGGCAACCAGTTCTATCTTACACCCGGCAAGCATAATGAGCTGCAAATAGCGGTTATAGAAACCTTTGGCCCACGTTTCGCACCTGATGCAACTATCCTCTACCTGGGCGATGCCGCCAACAAGTTCGTAATCTATGAGAAAGAGAAACTGGAAGAACTTGGCGTACCACTTACTATGCACGATAAATTGCCCGATATCATTCTTTTTGACAAAACTAAAAACTTGCTTTATCTGATTGAAGCGGTAACATCACACGGGCCGGTTTCGCATAAACGCCTGTTCGAGTTGGAGAAGTTGCTCAAGCACTGTATCCCCAAACGAGTCTATATCTCAGCCTTTCTCGACTTTGCTGAATACGGACGCCACAAGTCGAAAATCGCATGGGAAACCGAAATCTGGCTGGCCGAAATACCAGAACATATGATTCACTATAACGGTGATAGATATATGGGGCAGCACGGATAATTTCCATCACGTTAGCCGGGAAATACTAACCGTGGCCATGTCGGATCATTATTCTCAATGATCACATCCGCTAGTTTCTGTGAACCTACTGCCTGGAAATACAAACGTTGTCCGGGAAAATAGCGCTGTAAGTAACGTGCTTGCACAATTTCTGGGGAACTAAAAAAGGGCCTGATCGCCCACCATAGCGCGTTGCAAAGCCACCTCAAACTTTACATGCATAAAGATATGGTAGTCCCATTGGGCATTTAATTCGGGACGCATGAGGAATACACCATCGAAGAGCAACACAGCATTGGGTGCGCCACAACTTTTTGCAAAGAGAATAGGGACTCTCCCCACAGGATGCGATCCATCTCGTTGCGCATCCCGTGGGG
>DAHVFL010000152.1 GCA_027316975.1 Chloroflexota bacterium
GCCTTTCACTGGCAGGTGTCATCCTGAGCGCAGCGAAGGATCTGCGTAGTGCAGGGCAAGAGATCCTTCGCTGCGCTCAGGATGACACTGTTTGGTGACCAGTGCCTTTCAAAAAACCTCCCGGTGAAAGACCCCTCAGGCCCCCGGCCCTGGTTTTTTATTACGGGTTTTTTTCTTCATGATGCGCTGATAGGCCCAGACATCCAGCATTCCACGTAATGCGCCAAGCAGGGCAAGCGCGCATCCCCCGATCAAGAACGCCAGGCCAGCCTGCTTAAAAGCTTCAAAAAACAGGGTGTGGTTGGAGGTCAACGCGCTCCAGAAGAGGGCCAGCAGGTAGGCGGCGGCGAACATGAGCATTCCCGCGATGGCGCTGTTGCGCACAAACATGGGAAAACTCATCTTTTGCAAATGCCAGACGGCCAGTACCACTCCAGGGGTGGGCGCGCCGAGAAATGCGACGAGGAAGATGCCGAACATGCGCAGGAGCTGCGGCTGCGCGAACAGCAGTGGCGCGGGAATGGAGAGCGTTAAGGTCAAGATCATGGTAAGTGGCAACACCCCTGTTACGGCCCCGATCATAGCGGTACGCCAGAGTACCGGCGCGACTTCTATCGCGTCATACGAGGCATCCACAGCGCCAAGCAGACGCAGACCGTAGATGTTGCTCGCCAGGAGCAGGACATATGAGACAATGGGGACATACAATCCGCGAGTACCTACCTCCGCGCCAAAACTGATGAATAATCCACTCAGCAGGGCAGCGCCAAACGAGATAGCCAGAAAGCGCTTGATAGCAGCACCGACCGGGCGATGGCGCGTAACACCTGTAAAGCTAATGGTAGCCAGGATGAGCAAGTTGACCAGCGCGCCACTGAGAATACCCGGCACGGCAGGCGTAATGGTTCCTGGCGTCCTGGCGGCTAAAAGCAAGCCCAGAGCAGGCAATTGCAGGAAGATGGTGATGGCGATAGCGCCAAAGAAGTAGAGCCTGCGCCCGCGTTTTGGCGCAGGCGCGGTTGAGCCTTTGCCATCCTCCATAGCAGCCTGCATGGTGAATGGCAGTCCTCCGGCATTTTGTGGAGCATTGGCGGGCTGCGCAGGTCTGTTCCATTGGCCGGGCTGCGCTTGAGCAGGCTGCGGCATGACTCCCGCGGATGGCGAGACGGGAGCAGCAGGGCCGTTGGGGTGATAGGAGGGATAGGGGGATGGTGGCCGCGCTTGCATCCCAACCCCCGGCATCCCGACCCCCGGCATCCCTGCGCCCTGAGCCTGGGGAACAGGTGGCTGCCAGGAACGTTCAGCCACCGTCAAATCTTCGTTGTTGGCGTCACCGCTCAAGCGCATCTGGCCGGGAGCGGCGAGGGCGGGAGAAATGGCGGCCTGCAAATCGGCAGCCATTTCTGCGGCATTTTGATAGCGGTCTTGAGGATTTTTAGCCAGGGCTTTCTTCACGACAAACTCGATGGCAGGCGAAAGATCAGGGCGACTTTGCTTGAGTGAAGGTACCGGATCGCTGATATGTTTAGACAGGATGGCGAAGGGGTTGGAGCCGCTAAAAGGCACAGCACCCGTCAATAGCTCAAAGAGGATGCAGCCAAGCGCGTATATATCGGTACGAGTATCCAGTGAACTGCCGCTGGCCTGTTCCGGCGAGGCATATTCAGCCGTGCCGAGGAAGTTGCCAACGGTAGTCAGCGCGGGCATGGCGCTCAGTCGCACGATGCCAAAATCGCTCAAGAGCAGACGACCATCGGAATGAAAGAGCAGGTTGGCCGGTTTCACGTCACGGTGAATCACGCCCAGGCTGTGGGCATAGGTAAGCGCGTCGGCAATCTGGCTGATATAACTGGAGATGGTAGGGAGGTCAAACTGTTTGCGCGCGCGTCGCATTTCGTCTATGCGCTCGCGCAGGGTGCCGCCGCGCACAAAGGGCATAACCAGGTAAGCCAGGTGTTCGCCCGCCACAACCGCTTCATCATACTCAAAGACGGGCAGGATATTCTTATGTTCGAGCCGGGCTACTGTATCGGCCTCGCGCCGGAAACGCTCGAAATAGATACGCCGGTCGTCCGCGTCCACCCCTTCCGGTGGTATGACGACTTTCACGGCCACCGTGCGCACCGGGCGGGATTGCTGCGCTAAAAAAACAGCGCCCATACCGCCGCGCCCTATGATATGTTCAAGGGTACAGGTGCCAAGCGTGACGCCGGTGAGTTCGTTTACGTCCATAGATGATTCCTTTTTTGGTGGTACCAGGGCGGGGACAGAGCCGCCGCCCCCTACCCTGCTTTCACTGGTAGGTTTTTTAAAACAGGCGGTCGCCAGAGGTGTCATCCTGAGCGCAGCGAAGGATCTCTCGCCGGACCGCACAGAGATCCTTCGCTGCGCTCAGGATGACAGCTTTTCACCTTTCTGGCTCCTTTCCTAAATTACCTACCAGTGAAAGGCGGGACTTGCCCCCACCCTGGCTTATACACTTCCTGACTATGTATTGCATTCAGTGACAGCACCTACAATGATTACGATAAGATGATAAGGCATAATACGTCATAGATGTTTTTCATGTTACTTCCTTTACCCCCACAGATCTTCTTGCGTTACTGGCGTAGGATCGAGACGCTTCTTGTATGATGTACGCCTTTCGCGCACAGCTTTTGCTGGCGCGTGTTGTGCATACGTTTCCTGTTGGGCCTCGATTGCTGATGCGGGTGTGCCGGCCATGGCGACCATTGCTTCGAAAATTGAGTTGCGATGAATGCGGATGGCCGGCCAGAGACTTATAAGAGCTTCGAGGCTGGCGTGGTCTTCTTGCGCGAATACGGGCCAGCGCGAGCGGCATTCTTGCAGCGCTTCGGCTAATGGCATAGCCTGTCGCCCATTTTCACCCATCCATTCTACGAATGAAAAGCCCAGATGTTCCAGCCAGTTTACGTCATATAATCCTACACCAGAAGTAAAGGCAATGCCATTCCCTGTGATGCTCTGTATGGCGCGCATCAATTCTGAGCGCCGGTAACAGTGTAATGTTTCAAAGCAGACGCGCTCAGGCATCCATTTTTCTTGCAGGACACGCTGGCGCACGGAGGCGAGGTCTATGGCGGCCAGGCGCTGCGCGAAGTCATCGATACAGGTACGCAACACTTTCAACAGCTCAGTTGCTGACAATTGCCCGTCGTATTCGACTATAGGAAAATCATGCGCGAGGCTGGCGAAGGCTCCTTTTGCTTCGATGGGGATGGCGAGCACAATATCTTTACGCGCCTGAAGTTGTTGTAATTTTTGGATTTTGCGCTCGCGATAGGCGGGGGTCCAGTAGCCCAGGATTTCAAAGTAGAGACGGTGTGAATCGCGTGTAAGCGCGAAATCGGGAATGAAGATGCCCTGCGTGGTGGATGCATCACTGGCGTATGTTAAGAGAAGGGGTTCAGGTTCGCGTTCGAGCTGCCAGCCATCGACACCCTGGCTCCTGGCAAGCGCGCTGAAGGCTTCGGCAAAAGACTGCTCGATGCTGCTATCAAAAACAGTATTACTATCTGCGGCAGGTGTATTAGATTTCGTTCCACTGTCAGACGGGAGCAATTTGAGCAGGTCGCTGTCCATTTCAAAACGGTAGGCGCGCTGCAAGAAATGCACGGTGGCTCCAGCTTTGACAATGGCGGACAGGGGCAGGCTGTGATTGCCACGCACGCCATAACGCAGCAGCATACGACATAAGCGGGCCAGACGCTGGCCGTATTGACCAGGCGCGCCCGTCATTTCCTGCGGCCCATACAGGGTCAGGTGCAGCAGCGAAGAGCCATCTTCATAGGCGAGATCGTAGTAGACACCCAGTTTACGCGCCAGAAAGCACAGGCGTTTGATCGCGGCTCCTACCCCTGTGAGTGGCGCAGAGGCGTCATGGTCAGAGGAGCCAGCACGTTGCGCGGATTGCGCCTTGAGAAATGCTTTGCAGTCGATCACAAAATGCGCATCGGAGGCGTTGAACAGGGCAGATTCGAATGTCCACTGGTTGTACAACGCGGCCACTTCGTCGGGTGTAGGTGGCTCGTCGTCTACTCGTGTAAGCAACGTCTCTTCTTCGCTATCAAGCGCGAGCAGGTATTCCAGTTCGGGCAGACTGAGTTGGTAGACACGGGCGAATTGCTCAAGGGCTGTAGCGCGGTCACTGGCAGCCAGAAAACCGCCATGCCGTCCATTCACGAAGTCGTACAGAGCGAGCCGCAGGTGAACAGGAGAAGTGATGCCAGCCTCTTCCAATGCGCCGTTGCCGGTATGCGGTGTCCAATCGGGCGCGCGCCAGGTGTACCAATTGCTGAGCGTCGCGATCAAACAGTGCGCCATGCGGTAATCGCCGGTACATGCGCGGGCATCGTCGATGGAAAAGCAACGCTGCGGCTGGCCCAGTAGTCGCTGGTGATAGTCGATCAAGCGAGCAATTTCGGCGCGCATTACTCCAGGGCGCAAAAAATTGAGTGTGACAGAAAGGGTGCCACTGCGCTTCTGAACACGTTTCGGGACATCTTGCAAGCTAAAGCGCACACATTTCTCCTTTTGATGATGCTCGCCACGCGCATTATAACGCTTACCTGCGGCGTTTGGCTATATCTTCTTCAGTGGTATCGCTTGTGACGAGTTCGTATAACCAGGCCTGGCCCGCTTTGGGGCGCAGGACGCGGCCCAGGCGTTGAATGTATTCGCGCCTGGTGCTGTTGCCACTGACGATGATGGCAACGCGGCAATCAGGCACATCGACGCCTTCGTTGAGCACGCGCCCGGAAACCAGTTTGCTGTACGCGCCGGCGCGGAAGCGTTCGAGGATGGCGCGACGTTCCCCGGCGGGGGTTTTGTAGGTGATGGCGGGCAGGCAGAAGCGGCGGCTGATCTCATCGACGACGGGATTGTATTCTGAGAAGAGGATGACCTGGTCTTGCGCGTGCAGGCGCAACAGGCGTTCGATTTCGGCATATTTGGCGGGGGCGTTCATGGCGATGCTGCGGGCTTCGCGCCAGGCGAGCATGGCCTTACGCGCTTCAGGATCGCGCGCGCTCATGAAGATGACCTTTTGCTGAAAATCTTCGGGTGAGCGAATGATGATATGCCTTTTCTGTAAAAAGGCGCGATAGATACGCCTTTGTTCAGCATAACGCGCTTCTTCCTCTTCAGAGAGGGCGATATCGATTGGCACCTCTTGATAGTGCGCCAGGTAACGCCCCTCAGTGAGGTCGGCGGGAGCGCGGCGGTAGACTTCTGGCCCGATGAGCTGTTGTAAGTCGAGATGGGCCATGTCGCTGCGTTCGGGCGTGGCGCTCAATCCCAGGCGCAGGGGGGTAAAGGCGCTTTCGGCGATCAGGCGATAAGTGGGCGCGGGCAGGTGATGGCATTCATCGAAGATGAGCAGGCCGAAGCGTTTCAGTTCGCGGGGATTGAGCGCGGCAGAGTCGTAGGTGATGATGGTAATCGGCTTCACTTCTTTTTCGCCGCCGCCGAAGATGCCGATGTCGTCCGCGCTGACACCTAGAGCAGCGGACAGAGCGGTTCGCCACTGCTGGAGGAGATCGAGGGTGGGGACTACCGCCAGCGTCCACAGTTTCGTTTCGTGGATGGACATGGCGGCGACGAGCGTTTTGCCCGCGCCGGTGGGCAGGATGACGACACCCGCGCTGCCTCCGGCCAGCCAGTTTGACAGCGCCTCGTGCTGATAGGGACGCGGCTCGACTTGCAAGTTGGTCGCGAAGGGCAGGGATGGTCGTTCTTCAAAGGCGATGCTGAAAGGTGTACCCTGCGCCTGCAGAGCCTGTTTGATGGCCTGAAAATGGATGGGTTGGGTGCGCAAGAAGGCGTGCCGTTTATCGCGCCCGATAGAAGCGCGTATGCCGGCGGGCAGGCGCGAGCCAAACAACGATTGCAGCAGTTCAGGCGTGGGCAGGCGCAGCATCGCGTCATTGGGGATAATGGCGAGGTCGCGGCCCCGGTGATCGATGGTGGTCACAGGTTGGTCTCCATGTTTTTATCTTTTGCTGCAACTTATAAGGACGAGGGCGACCGCAAGGGTCCCCTCCCATCATCCACTCCGCCCCCGCCCTTACAATGACTACGAAAGAGGAGGGAGAAGTTCATGAGTACACTCGCTGTTCTTCCAGGAGTTGGGAGATTTGAGTCGAAAGGGTAGGGATGTATTTTTGCAACTCAGATTCAAGTAAGGGGGAGATGACATCTTCTATTGACGATTTTTCTTCAGTATTTTCGATCGGCCAGTAGAGAGGACGCCCGCCTAGCTCAATTAAAGCTGTGTTGCCTGGAAGCAATGCAGGCGAGTTTGATTGACGGACGTATAATGGACGAGATTGTCGCAATGCGCCATTCGCGCCTTCCCAGGTGCCACCTTGAGTATTTGATTCGGCTACAATAACGACTCGCGCCAGGCCTGTCACTAATTTATTGCGGTCCATTGCGCGACTCACAGTCCATTGCGCGTTCGGGTGAAACTGACTCATCAATAGCACGTTGCCAGATGCAATTTTTGGTTGTAATGCGCTCATGTGTGCTTTACTGAGCTTGAGAATCCCTTCTGGTAATACGACTGTCGTCCATCCAACCGAGTTGGTCGCGCCCTCATAAGCGGCGCGGTCCACGCCGCGCGCGTTGCCACTGATGACGTTCGCGCCCTGTTCCGCTAAATACTGCGCGGCTAAACGAGTAAATGCAAGGCTTTCCTCTACGGCATTACGGGAACCTATGATGGCAACAGATATTAAATCCAAAATGTCTACATTACCTGCATAAAATAGTACAGGTGGCATTTCAGGCAATGAAAGCGCGGATTTGAGCATTCTGGGATAGTTTCCATCAAGCACAGTTAGAATATGAATTCCTCGCTCCGCCAGTTGTTCCATAAGAGCTATCTGATCCGCAAATTTTTCACCGGCATGTTTTAGCTTAGCTATAGTGTTTTCATCTAACTGGCAGATACCGCTCCATTGTTGAGCCGGCAACGAAAAAAATTCTTGCAGAGTTCCGCTTCTTTGACGACACCAGTTCGCGATAATATCACTGATAATTCGTTTAGAGAGCTTACTCTCAAATGTTAAGAGCAGCCAACAGGCTTGCTCTTGCTTTTCATCTTTCATTTGTTCATCCTTAGCGGTTATCTGAGTGGAGGGTACGAGTGATAGTCAACGGAAAGACAGCTTCGACCCCTGCCTTCATTAACGTTTCGCTGGCTTCGCGTAACATACATCCCGAATCATAGATATCATCAATGAGCAAAAGCACACGTCCATTGACATATTGATGGTTAGATACGGAAAAAGCTCCTTTCACGTTTTCGGTTTTCTGCGCTCGATTGGTGAGTTTTTTCTGCTCCTTCGTTGAGCGAACTTTCGTAAGCAAAGGTAAATACTCTAAATTCAGCAGACCGGCAACTCGCCTGGCAAAGGTCTCAACCAGCAAACCGCTCTTTGTTGGAGGTATGCTGACGACACCATTGATTTTATTCAGCGGGTAACGTGTCTTGATCAATTCAGCAGCTCTCTTCGCCAGGCTTAATGAAAATGGCCCGCCGTTTTCGTACTTGCTAGCTCGCACAAGTTTACCGATATTGCTCCAGCCATGATATGATAGTGACCAACCTGCTTCATGTATCAGATGGTTTTCAGTTTTACATTGCTCAATATACGGAAGAAAATCCTCATCGAGAAAATGTGTTACTGCTGCTTGTATTCTTTGTGATGGAGTGACAACCGGAAAATTTTCTTTACGACAGTACCCACATACTGTACAAAAATATCCTGATTTACTGCCGAGATAGGCGGTCAAATATTCCATAGAGCAGCGTTCAAGCTGAGCATATTGCTTTATATCGCCTAACTCCTGTTGCTTTTGCTCCTGCACGGCATCAAAAGCCGACATATGGATGCGACCCTCAAAATTGACGGCGACATATACACGCTTGTCTGGCTTCCACTCAATCAAGCATTGATTTTCCAGGCCAGCCAGGATTGTGCGAACAGCGTTCTCAGGCAAACCCGTTTTCAGCAAAATATCATACTCGCGCAAACCACGAGAGCTTTTCGCTAACTCAGCAAGGACAAGTTTGTAGTATTTTTCCTTTGGAATATCATTCTCAATCAAATGTTCCTGGATAGCAAGATCACCAGGATCGTATAGTAAAATACACCAGGCTATCTTTCCATCACGTCCTGATCTGCCAATCTCTTGATAATAGTGTATGGGAGATGCTGGCATGTTGTAATGTATAACATAGCGCACATCGGCCTTATCTATCCCCATGCCCAGCGCATTAGTGGAACAGACTACCTGATATTGATTCTTCATAAAATTCTGTTCGATTTCGCGCCTTACATTTTCTTCCCGGTCGGCATGGTAATACTCGGCTTTCAAGCCCAATTTCTGTAGAAAGGTCGCTACCATTACGGCATCTCTCTGTGTCGCAGTATAAATGATACCTGTATCAGTCCGGAGCAGGAGAACTTCTCCCAGATAACACAACTTATCCCAATCTCCACTCACCCTGACTACGTTCAGATACAGATTCGGTCGCCACATTCTGCCGCGTATGACCTGGGTATCCGCGCCTATTTGTCCGAGCGCGTCTTGTTCGACGCGGGTGTTGGCGGTGGCGGTTAAAGCAAGTACGGGGATGGTGGACGGGAGCGCGGAGAGCAGGCGCACGATGCGTTGATAGTGGGGGCGAAAGTCGTGGCCCCAGGTGGAGATGCAGTGGGCTTCATCGATGACGATCAAGCTGATACTCATGCGCGGAACGCTACTCTGCCAGGCGGCGTTATCCAGGCGTTCGGGGGCAATAAAGAGGATGTTGAGTTTGCCTTCTACGGCTTGCGCTAAAGTTGCGCGATTTTCTTGCAGCGAAAATTCTGAACTGACGATACCGGCAGCGATGCCGTAGGAGTCGTTACAGCGCTGGCACTGGTCGCGCATGAGGGCTTTCAAGGGAGAGAAGACAAGCGTGAGATGGGGATAGTAGAGGCTCGCCATTTGGTAGCAGAGCGATTTGCCCCAGCCAGTGCGCTGGATTACGAGCAGTCGTTTCCCCTGTACAAGCTGTTCAATGATGTCGCGCTGGCCCGGATGAAAACCCGTGGTGATGTGAAAGCGTTCTTTGAGAAGCTGTTCCGGTGGTTTGCTCTGCCACGTTGCCGCCGGTGTCGTCATGGACACCTCCCATACTATAGTTTTGGGCTGTAGAGATGTACGTCTATATTGTCTTTTTGCATTGTAGTGGGCTGTAGAGGGGTTGTCAATCATGGTGAATGGCTGGGTCTCTATCCTTCCGGGTGAAAAATAGCGTGAGTGTAGGGACGCGATTCATCGCGTCCACCCCAGGTCAGCGCTCGCACGGAGCGGACGCGATGAATCGCGTCCCTACAATCACCCGGAAGGATAGAGAGTTGGATGGCTCCAATGGTATTTGTTGCAGATGTTTCAATGTTTCCAATGTTTCAGGTGTTGCAGGTGTAGCATAAGGATTCAGGTGGTGGATAGTAGGCTGGAATGTTTCAGATGTTTCAGGTGTAGCAAGCAATTTTTTTGATTTGAACTACTTTTGAATTGTTGACGAGATAAGAGGTGGGTGGTCTGTAGAGCGTAAAGCAAGCAGGCACTGTAGATATTATACTGTATGGGGGAT
>DAHVFL010000153.1:0-6467 GCA_027316975.1 Chloroflexota bacterium
CTATTCACCTTGCCACCATGATATAATTGGTAATATCGTTCTCTATAGAAAGGCATGGTTCATCTGGCGATGACATCCGATAGGCTCCCGGCAGTTACACCTGCCGATCATGTATCAGGTTCCAGACAAGGCCACTGGACTTATAAAAGCTATGCCGCTTTGCCAGATGATGGAAAACGATATGAAATTGTGGATGGAGTGCTCTATATATCACCATCGCCAAGCGCACCGCATCAGAGGATAGCTGGCAGATTTTACTATTATCTGCTTACCTATGTCGAATTTATCGGAACAGGTCTTGTCTTTCAAGCTCCTTTGGACGTACAGCTTACCCCCGATCGAGTCTTTCAGCCCGATGTGTTCGTATTGCTAAATTCAAGCCTGGATAAGTATACCGAATCATGCATTATTGGAGCGCCTGATCTCGTTATCGAGGTCGCTTCTCCGAGTACAGCCATTTTTGATCGTCATGAGAAGCTACAAGCATATGCCAGGTCCGGTGTGACAGAATATTGGATTGCCGAACCTGGAACAAAAACGGTTGAAGTGTTAGTATTACATTCTGGTACATACCGTTCTCTCGGTATCTTTCGTGGTCAAGCATCGCTTCCTTCCCGTGTGGTACCAGAAATTGCAGAGGTGCCTGTTGAACAGTTCTTCTCGATAAAGTGAGGCCATCTCTCCATATAACCTTCGATGGATGAACTGCTCAACCCTGGTTTTCTTCTTCCAATTCTTTTAGCAGCTTCATATCCTGCTTGCTGCTCACATCCAGCTTCGCAAACAGATCAGGCCGTCTCTCTCTCGTTCTCCGCAACGACTCTTTCCTGCGCCACTTCGCGATCTCGGCATGATTGCCCGACAGCAGCACATCAGGGACGCGCCAGCCACGGAAATCCGGCGGGCGCGTATAATGAGGGTATTCCAGCAGCCCGCCACTGTGCGACTCTTCCAGCGTAGACTCTTCACCGTTCAACACGCCGGGTACCAGGCGACTGGTAGCATCCACCACCATCATCGCGGCCAGCTCGCCTCCCGTCAGCACAAAATCGCCAATGGAGAGTTCATCCGTCACCAGGTAGTGGCGCACGCGCTCATCGATGCCTTCATAATGACCGCATATCAACGTAATGCGTTCAAACTGCGACAATTCACGCGCCACCTGCTGGGTAAACAGGCGACCCTGCGGCGTCAACAAAATAATCGGCCCGCTTTGATAAACCGCCTCCACCGAGGCGAAAATAGGCTCAGGCTTCATGACCATCCCCGCGCCTCCGCCACAAGGATAGTCATCCACGACATGATGCTTATCCGCCGTCGCATCGCGAATATTATGCAGCGCGATGCTCAACAACCCCCGCTCCTGGGCGCGTTTAAGGATACTCTCCGAAAATGGCCCCTGGAACATATCAGGAAAAAGCGTGAAAATATCGAAATGCATAAGCCACCCGCCCTTTTGGATACTACAACTATATTCTCTGCGTGCTACAATAGCACACCCTCGCCATTCCGTACAGGGTAGGGGCGCGCGGCTCTGTCCCCGCCCTGGCTCTCCCTACAAAAACTTGACGGAAACACGGAAACCCCGCCCCTATCACCGATTGGACGATGTATGTTACAATAGCACCGGTGAAAAATACCGGCTTGTGGTTACATTGTGTTGGAGTCTCCAATGTCCATGTCCCAATTGTCCCAGGTACAACAGCCCGAGGATTTGCACGATCAAATCGTCATTCTGGTGGGCAGCGCGATTCGCTTACTCAATGGTGAAGCAGGGGTCTTTGTCGTTTCCAACGAAGCCTTTGACCCTCTGAGCAGCGCCGAATATACCGCCTATCGTCTCAGCGATGCTGGCAGCAACTTCCTGCTGGCATTGGCGAGGGCGCGCGTCCAGCCCGATAGAGCGCAACCCCTGGTCGTGGATGAGATATCACATGATATGGTTACGCAACTGGGACTACTCGATATGCATGTTGAAGAACAGCCGGCAGGAACGCTGCAACGCTGCGCGATGCTGGTATACGATCACGCCGGCGAGCTGGGCCTGCTGCATTACGTGCGGCAAGCAGGCGCGCATTCCTGCTTTGAACAAACCAGCAGCGAAGGAGGCGCGCTGCCCCTGTTCATCACACACCTTGCAGCCGGTATCCGCACCGCCTTGAAGACACTGGTTTTGCTGAAAGAGCAAAGCCGCCTGGCAGATATCTTCCAGCAGAGCGCCGAAGGCATCCTGACAGTTGATATCCACCTGCGCATCGTCGATTTTAACCCCGCCATGGAGCGACTGACGGGCTGGAGTGAAAGCGAAGTGCTGGGCAAATACTACTATGAAGTATTGCGCCCGCAAGAGTGCCAGGCAAACGCGCATGGCGAGCGTGACCCGCTCTTCGCGCAGGCCTTTACTACGCATGGCAACGTGCAGCGCGAAATAGTCTTGACGGCGCGTGATGGGCAGCGTTTCGATGTCTTCGTCACAGCATCCTCCATTCGTTCTAGCAGAGGTGAGCCAATTGGTGGTATTCTTACAGTGCGTGACCTCTCTCGCGAGCGCGAGCAGGAGGAGCAGCGTTCAACCTTTATCTCGGTCATCTCGCACGAGTTGCAAACGCCCATTGCCATCATCAAAGGCTATGCCTCAACGCTGGCGCGTCCAGATGCCGTGCTTGAACAGGAAACCCTGCGTTCGCGCCTGCTCGCTATTGAAGAAGAGGCCGATAGTCTGAATAAGCTGGTCAGCAACCTGCTCTACGCATCGCGTATACAGGCCGGGGGCCTGCAAATGGATATCGCGCCTCTCGACTTGTCGAGTTTAGTGCAGAAAGTCGCCTTGCGCCTGCGAGTGAAAAGTCCCGGTGTCACGGTCAAGCTAGAGCTACCCGCGCGCCTGCCAACCGTCATGGCCGACCGCGATCGCATCGAAGAAGTGCTGCAAAACCTGCTGGATAATGCCATAAAATATTCACCGAAAAGGCGAATAGTAACGGTTTCCTCCCACTCAACAAGCGATGAGGTTATCGTAAGCGTAAGCGATATAGGCATGGGTATCGCCCTGCGCGACCAGCAACAGATTTTTGATCGTTTTCACCGCGTTGACAACAGCTCGACGCGCTCAACCCAGGGAGCCGGACTGGGCTTATATATCTGCCGGGCCATTATTGAAGCTCACTGGGGAGGGATGGGCGGACACATCTGGGTTGAGAGTGTCCTGCATCAAGGCTCAACGTTTTCATTCAGCTTGCCTCGTGAAGAGAAAGCGCATGTACCAATGGTGGTGTTTTAATGGAGAAGGATTCTTTTGATCAGCGGGATATGACCATTCTCGTCGTAGATGACGAACCACGTATTCGCGACTACGTGCGGATGAACCTGGAACTGGAACGCTATCGCGTGCTGGAAGCGTGCAATGGCATAGAGGCCATAGAGCAACTACGCGAGCATCTACCAGACCTGGTCGTACTCGACGTAATGATGCCCGAAATGGACGGGTTTGAGGCTTTGCGCCACATTCGCGAAGTTTCAACCGTTCCCGTCATCATGCTCACCGTGCGCCAGACAGAACAGGACAAGATACACGGCCTCGACCTTGGCGCGGATGACTACATCGCCAAAACCGCCAGCCCGCGCGAACTGCATTCGCGTATCCGCGCCCTGCTGCGCCGCTCCTACATGGCCGCGCCCGCTCGCAAAACAGAAATTGTAGTCGATGATGACCTCAAAATAGATTTCTCGAAGCGCGAAGTAATCGTGCGCGGGCAAAAAGTCGTCCTGCGCCCCACAGAATACCGCCTGCTCTATCACCTCGTCAGCAACGCAGGGCACCTCCTTACCCACGAAACGCTCCTCTCCAAAGTATGGGGCAGCGAATACCGCGACGAAGCCCACTACCTGCGCCTCTACATCACCTACCTGCGCCAAAAAATCGAAAAAGACCCCGCTCACCCACACTACATCCTGACCGAACGCGGCATCGGCTACCGTTTCAAAGAACTGGAGTCATAACCGCATGAAAAAACAAGAAGCCACCCGTAGGGACGCGGGCGGGGCGGGACGGACGGGTGGACCCTTGTGGGCGTCCAGGGAGAGGCAGGGCCGTATCTCAACACGCGCAACAGCAAAACGTAGGGACGCGGGCGGGGCGGGACGGACGGGTGGACCCTTGTGGGCGTCCGGGGTGGGGCGGGGGCATCCCTTATCCTGTGACGTATTAGAAAAGGGACGAGGACGCCCACAAGGGCCCCCACATCCACCCTACCCCTCCCGCGTCCCTACTGATACGATGGCCGGCGGATCGCGGGGGCGCTTGCGCCGTCCTCGCTTCCCAATGCGATCCACCCTGGTGGCTCTCGTATGTCTGCTGCTCCTCTCCTCCTGCACATTCGGGGGCAACACACCTACAGCGCCAATCATAACGCGAAGTCCGACCGCCACCGAACAGCCAGGTCCCGGTAACAACCTGCCCTCACCCACCGCGGAGAGCGCTCAGGCGCTTTTACAGACCGAACAGCTATTACTGACGACGCCCCATCCCCTGCGCGATCTCTACAGCCTCGCGCAGCGGCTCAAATTGCGCACAGCCACACCTATCCCACATGTTGGACGCACCACACCGCTCAATGCAGTAGTGGGACAGGAAGATAGCTTCTGGATCAATAACTCGGATACACGCGCGTACTCGCGCATCCGCGCCAAACTGGTCTATATGACGCCGCATGTGTACATGTATGTAGAAGATGGACAACAGCCCAACCTGCAGGCGCTCCAGGCATCCGCCGATCTCTTTGAAAATAAAACCTACCCGACCAACCGCAGCACCTATGGCAGCGAATGGACTCCCGGCATCGATGCCGACGTACATCTCACCATCCTCAACGCTGTTGGCCTCGGCAATGGCGTAGGAGGGTATTTCTCATCAGAAGATGAATACCCCACTAGCATCAATCCCTACAGCAACGAGCGCGAAATGTTCTATGTCAACCTCGATGGCGAAGTTCCCGGCACGTCCCAGTACAACAGCACCCTCGCTCACGAGTTCCAACACATGATTCACTGGTACCAGCACCCCGTTGATCTAAGCTGGACGAACGAGGGTATGTCCGTGCTGGCGCAGCACATCAACGGTTTCTCCACCGGTGGGGTAGACCTGGCCTTTATGCAATCGCCCAACACACAATTAAATGACTGGGCAAGTGACATCAACCTCGACATAGCCCACTATGGCGCGGGCTACCTGTTTATGGATTATTTCGCGGAACACTACGGCGGCTATGGCGTCCTGAAAGAACTACTGCGCGACCCGGCATCGCCGCCGGTGAACTTCGATAATGTGCTGGCAAAGCATGGCTACACGGATCGCTTTATCGATGTCCTGAACAAGTGGTACCTGGCAAATTACGTGCAAGACCCCACCATCGACCAGGGGCAATACGGCTACCCCGGCATCCAGATAGCGGGACTCATGCCACAGCAGAGCATCACAAATTATCCAACCTCCGAGGCCAGTACCGTCCACCAGTACGCCGCCCAATACTATGATATCGAGCCGCAGGGGCGTCGCGGCACCCTGTCAGTCACCTTGCAAGGCGCGCCAACCGTGCGTATTATCGGCAACAACCCGCTCGGCTCAAACTATGAATGGTGGAGCAACCGCTACGATAACATGGATAGCACGTTGACACGCTCTTTTGACCTGACCCGCCTGAAAGGAAACCGCGCAACCTTGCAGTTCTCAACATGGTATGCCCTGGAGCAGGATTACGATTACGCCTTCGTCGAAGCCTCGACCGATGGCATCACCTGGACAACACTCAAAGGCAACTATACCACCACCACCAACCCCAACGGAGCAAACTGGGGCAACGGCTACACAGGTACAAGCGGGAGTGGCGGGGCAGGGGCTGGCGGCAGCAACCCCGCCTGGGTACAGGAGCGCATCGATTTGACCCCCTACGCTGGTAAAAAGGTGCAGATTCGTTTCGAGCAAGTCACCGATGACGCTGTCAATCTCCAGGGATTCGCCATCGACCAGATCAGCATCCCCGAACTCCAGTTCTCAGACACCGTCACCTCGGATAACGGGTGGATAAGCAACGGCTTCATCCGCTCAAACAACATCTTACCCGAACACTACACAGTGCAGGCCCTGATCTACTCAGGCACAACCTTTACCGTACAATCAATGGCCGTCGATCTCGCAAGCGGCCAGGGTACATTGAAAATACCAAATTTCGGCAAACAAACAACGCGCGTCGTGCTCGTAGTCTCAGCCTACGCCCCCGAAACAACCCTGCTGGCGCACTATCAATTCAGCGCCAACATTACATAGCATGTGCTTTATCGTCCTGTCATCCTGAGCGCAGCGAAGGATCTCAACGTTCGGGGACTCTTACAACCGGTTCTATGTTGTCATCCTGAGCGCAGCGAAGGATCTCAACATTCGGGGACTCTTACAACCGGTTCTATGTTGTCAT
>DAHVFL010000153.1:6566-9662 GCA_027316975.1 Chloroflexota bacterium
TCGGGGACTCTTACAACCGGTTCTATGTTGTCATCCTGAGCGCAGCGAAGGATCTCAACGTTCGGGGACTCTTACAACCGGTTCTATGTTGTCATCCTGAGCGCAGCGAAGGATCTCAACGTTCGGGTAGTCAGAAGCCAGACCCCTCGCTGCGCGCAGGGTGACAACATAGAACCGGTCTTGTTTGGTAAAATTCATGATCGCGTTCGTATACGACTCTACGATTGAATTAGAAAGGCAACCAAAGTATGAATAAAAAAGAACGAGTCGATGCCGCTCTGCGCGGCGACCCCGTAGACCGCGTACCCGCCAGCATGTGGGGACACGATTTTGAACGCGAATGGCATCCCAACACCCTGGCCGAAGCAATGGTGGAAAACTTCACGCGCTACGACTGGGACTATATGAAAGTCAACCCGCGTGCCAGCTACCATGTCGAGGGATGGGGCGTCAAAGTGCGCCCTTCGGGTGAAAAATACAAAGCTCCCGTCTTTGAAGGTACTCCCATTCGGAGCGCATCCGACTGGAAACGCATTCGCCCCCTTGAAGCAGATCAGGGCGCGCTGGGCGAGCAACTACGCGCCTTGCAGATGATCAACCATTCAGCAGGCTACGATGCCTACTTCACACAAACCATCTTCTGCCCCCTGGGCGTCGCGCACTACCTGGCCGGCAATAATAAAGAGGCCGTCCTACATACCATCCGCGAAGATCGCAACGCCATGCACGCCGCCCTGCGCGTCATTACCGAAACCTTTACCAGTTACGCCATTGCCTGCCTGGAACAGGGCGCGAGCGGCATCTTCTACGCCACCAACGGCTGGGCTTCTGAAAGCCTCTTGACTGCTGACCAGTATCGCGAGTTTGGCGAGCAATACGACCTGGAATTTCTGGATGCCATTAAAAGCAGAAGCAAGTTTAACATCCTGCACATATGCGGCTCGCGCATCTACTTTGATCTGCTCGCATCCTACCCGGTTCACGCCATAAGCTGGGCATCCACTCTAGACGGCAACCCTGACCTCAGTGAGGGCAAGAAGCGTTCCGGCAAAGCCGTTATGGGTGGTATCAGCGAGAAAACAACGCTCAAGCACGGCTCACCCGACCAGGTGCAGGAAGAGGTGGGCAAGGCGCTGGAAGCAACGGGCGGGCGGCATTTCTTGCTGGCCCCCGGTTGCTCCATACCACCGGAAACGCCCGCGAAGAACCTGGAAGCCATTCGCCGCGCGCTCTCTTGACACACCTGTACGCATTGGCTATACTTCCAAGCACAGGAATAAAAAACAGCGCGAAGCCAGGGCGACCGCAAGGGCGCGCCCCTACCCTGCTACGAAGAATTGGCTTACACTGTTCGTATATGGTAAGGGCGCGCCCTTGCGGTCGCCTGCCAACTCTCGTCGCGCTACATTCTTTCTACATACTGGCATCCCGACACGGCATGCATACAGGATAATGGAAGGCACTTCGTAAGTGATGGAGCGATATCAGACAATTCGAGCATATTCCGCGGGTGGCGTTGTTTTTCGGCTCGCCCCCTCGCAAGCCACAGGAGATTTCCAGCCGAAAGGAGAAACATCTGAGCAAACCCCGGTCGAAGTCGCCCTGGTAGGACGAAGCCAGCAGGGTTTATGGACCTTGCCCAAGGGTACGCCCTGTTCCGGGGAAACCATCGAGCAGGTCGCCGTGCGCGAAGTTCAGGAGGAAACCGGCTTAGAGGTGCATTTAATCTCCTATATCGGCGCAATCTCCTATTCGTTCATACACGACCAGATACGGTACTACAAACAGGTACGACACTTCTTGTTTGAAGCAACCGGGGGAGATATCGCCTTGCACGATTCCGAATATGATCGCGTGGCCTGGTTCTCATTGCCAGAAGCATGTCGCCGCATCAGCTATGCCAACGAAGCAAACATTCTTTCCCAGGCCGAAGAAATCGTGCAGCGTTGGTTACAGCGCCAGCAAAGGGAAGGGTAAACACAACCATATGCAGACTACCCGGCGCTTTCCGCTCATGCAGCGTTTCCTCTTCCCGTATAACGGAGAAGACCCGCTTACGCCCCGGCAAGGCGCGCGCGTGATGCTGGCCTGGGCCATGCTGCTGCCCGTCATCATGTCGCTGCTCATCGCTCTCATAGGGCTTCTTGCGGCTTCATCGTGGCAGAGAATCCTGGCGCTATTCGCGTTCGCTTTTTTCTCCGGTATGTCTATTTTTGGCATACTGGGTATGTTAATTATCCTGGTCAACAACCGGTCGGCTCGTATTCGACGAGCGTGGAAGACCCGGCAAGGTCAACAATAACCTGTGGAGGTACCCTGATGGATTTGAGCGTCGAAGGCAAGTCGGAGCGTATTCCACCTGGCTCGCATATATGTCAATTGTATAGCAAGGTGACTGAAATTCCAGGGGTAACCGCTCGTTTAATGCGCGTGGGACTTTCCCTGTCTGAAAAATGCATGTTCGCCGCAGCGCCCGCCCAGGTTAAAGAACTACGCGACGAACTCACCAGGTTACAGGTTGACGTAGATGAACTCATCGCTGGCGGACAACTGGTATTATACGAGGAGCGCGAGCCATTTTTAGCGAGCGGCAAACGTTTTGACCCCTATTTCCTGCTCTCGTCACACCAGACGTTCATCGCGCAAGCTCTACGCGAGGGGTGGCAAGCCGTGCGTATTTCCATCGATATGACCTGGCTCACCAGAGAAATCTCCACGCCCGAACAAATTCTTAAATACGAAGCCGCCTCAGATGCAGTTTTTACCTTCCAGAATGCCCCGATTATTGCATTGATGCATTACGATCACAGCAAACTGCTCCCCAACCTGGTTGTCGAAATGCTCAAACTACACCCCATCGCCGTCGTCGGCAAATATATCAAGCGTAACCCCTACTACCTGAACTCCGAACAATACATGCTCAAGATATTACGGATCAATCGCGATAAAGAGAAGAACAATTGAGAAGCTAAAAACATGAGTCATTCTGGAAACTGAGAGAGGAAGAGGTTATCGCTGATAACCTCTTCCTCTCTCAGTTTCCAGAATGACTCATGTTTCTCTTTCAGGCCGCCGCAGGCGGCAAGAGAACATGCA
>DAHVFL010000154.1 GCA_027316975.1 Chloroflexota bacterium
GTATTTTCTGGTGGCTGATCTGGTGCTTACAGTATTCGCGCGGTTCTGTTTCGCTGAGTTCTATGCCTGCGCGGGGAATCACCATCGCTAATAGCTCTTCTCCGAAGAATTTGTCGGGGACGCCGAGTACCTGCACATCGGCGATCTTTGGGTGGCGGATCAAAAATTCTTCGATCTCGGTGGGGAAGATGTTTTCGCCGCCACGAATAACCATATCCTTCAAGCGGCCTACGATGTTGATGTAGCCCCGCGCATTCATGGTAGCCAGGTCGCCGGTATGCAGCCAGCCATCGCTATCAATGGCATCGGCGGTCTTCTCCGGCATGTTATAGTACCCGGCCATGACGAGATAGCCACGGCAGCATAATTCGCCGCGCTCGCCACATGGTACCAGCGCGCCTGTGGCGGGGTCGATGATTTTGACTTCTCCATGCGGCATCGGCACGCCGACCGTTGCGGATTTCAGTTCAAAGGAGTCATCCTGTTTGGTGAGAGTGATAGCGGCGCTGGCCTCGGTTTGCCCAAATACGATGGTCGCGTTCGCGCCCATGCGCTCTTTGACTTGCTCCATAAGATAGACCGGCACGGGGGAGCCGCCACTGACGACGCTTTGCAGGGAGGACAGGTCGTATTGCGCGAAGTCGGGATGCTGCATTATGGCAAGCAGCATGGTGGGAACGCCGCCAAACCTGGCGCAATGTTCGCTACTCAAGACTTGCAAGGTCTTGAGCGGATCGAAGGCCATCAAGGGATGCAGGGTCGCGCCAACGCCCAGCGCGGCGAGAATGCCCAGCACGCATCCGCCAGCATGGAAGAATGGCATGGCGGTGCAGATACGTTCCCCCTGTTGAACGTCCCAGCGCAGTGCGAAGATTCTGCCGTTATTGAGGATGGCGCGCTGCGTCTGGATGGCTCCTTTGGGAAAGCCGGTGGTGCCGGAAGTGTAGAGGATTTGCGCGGGGTCGGTCGGTTGCACCGATGCCTGCCGCTCGTTCAGCGCGTCCATACTGACCTGTTCGCCAGACGCGACCATGTCGCGAAAGAGGGCAGGCCGCCAGTTCTCTTGCTCAAACAAAGTGGCGGGAGGCGCGCCAAGCAGGCTGATATAGCGCAATCGAGGGAATACATCACTATGTACTGCGCCGTTGAAGTCGCCGGGTGTGACTAAGGACCGTATGGTTGCCAGGCAGTCATGATCGCGCACCTTTGCCATGAAGAAGAGCGCGGCCACGTCGCCGTTCTGCAAAATATACTCGACCTCTTTTGCTCGCAGCACGGGGTTGATCGTTACCAGGACAAGTCCAGCCTTTGATGCTGCCAGTTCGAGCAGAGGCCACTCGGGCAGGTTGATGGCCCAAACCGCGATATGCTCGCCTTTTTTGAGACCCAACGCCATCAGCCCGCGCGCTACTACATTGACACGCTCACGGTATTCGCGATACGTCCAGCGAATGTCGAGCGCGCCGCCCAGTTCGGGGTAGCATGAATACACAAGCGCTTCCTGCGTGGGAATTTCTTCTGCGCGGCGATCTAACAAAGCGCCGGGTGTCATTTCGAGAAGTGAAACACCCGCGGATTCAGCCTGCCAGTAAGAAAGGCCATCGTTGGTCATACCCATAGGTGCCCTCCGTTGGGATGCTTTTTATACTGCTTACAAGACGGTCTCTTATGCAGTAGCATACGCTTTCTAGAAATGAGTTGCAAGAGGGATTACCAGGGCGGGGGCTTGCCCCCGCCCTGGTATTAATCGGCGCATGGAGGCGCGGCCTGCCGCGTCCCACCATGTCATGTCGTTTACGGAATGGCTTCTGGTGGAACGAGCGAGCCACTTTTAATCATACCTGCGTAGTTGTTGGCGGTAGTGACTGCATCGGCGGGAACATTGCTGCTGGTGGTGCCGTAGCCAACGCCATCATGCGCGAGGTCGAACTTCGTGGGAGCGGCCACGAAGGCAGCGTAGGTTGTTTTTTCGGCATCATCGATGATGGTGAAGACGGCAGAATCCACACGCTTGAGGGCGCTGGTAATCACGCCCTTCCGGACGGCGCCCGTGGAGTCTTTGCTCTGGTCGGCATCAACGCCGATGCTGTAGACGCCCTTCGCTGCGGCTGCGTCAAGTACGCCAATGCCACAACCACCAGCGACCTGGAAGATGATGTCGGCCATGTTGTCGGTGATCTGCTTATTGGCGATACCTTTACAAATGGTAGGGTCGGTAAAGTTGCTTGAGTAACCGACGACAACTTTGACGGTTGGATCAACTTTGGTTGCGCAAAACTTGTAACCGGCGATATAACGGTTGACGGGGGGAATGGGCAGTCCGCCGACCGCGCCGATAGTGTTCTTGCCCAGCAGACCCGGAACCACCGATTTGCCATCCTTTTCCATTTGACCTGCTATAGCGCCGACGAGACAGCCGGCTTCTTGCTCTTTAAAGAAAAGGGGAGCGACATTGCTCAGGTTCTCGCAAGCGCCGGTGTTGGCATCGGGTACGGCGCAGCCATCAACGATGGCAAACATCTTACTGGTAAAGTGTTTGGCTACTTGATCCAGAGGCGTCTGCATCAAGAAACCAACCGCGATAACCACGTCCGCCTGATTTGCTGCCGATGTGAGGTTCTTCACATATTCACTGGCGGTAGGAGTCTGCGTCTGAATGACTACGTCGGGGAAACCATACTGGGCGCGGGCTTTCTCATAGCCGGTGTGCGCCAACTGGTTGAAGCCGCCGTCGTTCAGGCCTCCTACGTCGGTGACTAACGCCACTGTATACTTCGCCTTAGGGGCTGTTGTTGCCCCTGGTGTGGGAGTACTGCTACCAGTAGTGGTACCTCCACATGCTGCCAGTAGCATGGCGAACAGGGTCAGGAGTCCCGCGAGACGGATATAGCCGCTCGTTCTTCGCATGTACGCATCCTTTCTCATTCTCTTCTTCAAAATACGCTTTTTGTCTGTCCATGGGTATCAGCCAGTAAGCACTCTTTCTCTCTCGCTGGAAATAGGTATCGCTCTCGCGAGATGCCGGAGAGCGCCTTCTCATCGCAGGTGAACCATGAACAATGCAGTCAGGAACGCCATTCCGTTGAGTGGAATCGCATCCACGCCAATACATCCTGCTAGCATACATACGTCTTGAAGAGGTTGTTTCTCACAAAGAAAAGGAGGGTTCTATGAAGCGCATCGGCCAGTGTAGGGACTCGATTAATCGAGTCCCTACACTGGCCGATGCGCTTCATAGGGCTATACGCGGATTTCGTCGAGCATCGAGAGATTGATGAAGAGATCGCAACTCTGACGCAGCGACGCGGACATCGATTCGTCGAAGGCAACGACCTCGACTCGCACGCCGTGATCGGAGCAGTAGTCGAGCAAGGGAATGAAGTCGCCATCACCGCTGACAAGCACGATGCAGTCAACGGCTCCGCCATCGACCAGTCTCACCACGTCCATACAGAGGTCGAGGTCCATGTCGGCCTTCTTAGCGCCGCTGGCGAAGGTTTTGTAGTTCTTGGTAGTGATCCTGTAGCCCAGACCTTTCACGGCTTGCAAGAACATCTGGTCGTCGCCAGGCTGCGGGCTGGTGGGGCAATAGGCGTGCGCACGCACAAGGCGGCGATTGCCGCGCAAGAAATCGAGCAACTTGCCAAAGTCGATAGTTATGCGCAGTGTGCGCGCTGAGTAGAGCAGGTTGGCAACGTCTACGAAGACGCCCACACGCTCCGCCGATGGGAAAGGCGGCAGTGTGACCGAGACGTTAGTGGGGGTCTGGTTCGCGCGCCGCAGTTCGGCCACCATGCGATCACTTTGAGTTTGAATGGCCTGCGAGATGACGTTGCCCAGGTAATTGACCGCTCCCGTTGAAAGGATGCCGTCACCACCACTACGCACAGCCGGAAGCGGCGTTATGGAACCGCGCTGCACCTCGTTACCACGAACAGGGCGTGTGAGTCTTGGCTGCGCGGGGAGAACGCTGCCCCGGGCGGGTGTTGGCTCTGGCCCTTGAAATGGCCCGGTCGCGTCGTTGCCCTGGTTCATCTGGTTTACCGTCATACCGGACTCGATCGTATAGGAAGTTGAAGGCGTGTTTGGCGTGGCTGACGGGGCGCGATTACTGAAATCTGAATTGCGCGCTGGCATAACTGGAGACACGGGCGCGATTGGCGCAGGCGCCCCTGGCAATGGAGTGGAAGCAGTTGTTTGTGTTGTTGGCCTGGTTGCCGGTGTTGGCGGTGTCGTGGCACCATTGCTGTTCGTGCGACGACGACGACGACGACGCGAAGCGGCCTGCAACTCGGAGTACTCCAGAGGGGGCAAATCTTCTAGCGGTGTCTCGGTGGAGGCGCGCAGTAAGGCATCTGATGATGTTTCCGTCGAAGCCTGTGGCAGTGGCTGGTCGGCTACCGGCGTCCCATCAGGAAGGCGGATTACGGCGTCCGCTTTTGTGGTTTCTGCTTTTACGGTCTCCTTTATGGCATCGATGGATACCCGGGCTTTTCCGTGCTGACCTTCCTGACTATGACGGCGACGACGATCATTATTAGGGCGGGTCACAGGCGCGGGAGGCGCGGGAAGCGCGGTCACTTCACTTTCAGGAGTGGACTCAGGTTCGGGGGCAGGCGGTTTTGTTCCTGTTGCGAGCGATGGCGATTCGAAAGCAGAGCCGTTTGTGGGTTTAGCGACCTGCTCCGGCGCTGTGTTTTCCGGGCGTGGGCGAAGACTTACCGGCTCAGAGGGCGAAGGCGCAAGCGATACGGGCTTTGACGAAACGGGGGCTTGAGCGGCTGGCGCGGGTCGATCAAAACGGTAGCGGCGCGCGGGTTTTGGTGACTCGCTCTGCTCTCCTTGCGTTGCTGTGTCCCGATGTGTGCCTGCGAGGGCCTGCTCCGACGTTTCTCCGGCAGGCGCGGGCGATTCTCCCTGCGCTACAGGCATCTGGGCGCTGGTAGAGGCTTGATGCGTCGTATCCTCTGGCTTCGTAAGAGACGTTGGGGCAGCAGGAACGGTACCCTGGGTTACAAACGTTTCGCGCTGTCGCCCGCCTCCCTGGCGAGGGATACGAATGCGGGTCGCGGGTCGCAAGAGAGGTGACACGGGTCGCTCCGGTTTAGTAGTTGTGGCAGCAGGGGCGGTATCTCTGACGTCCGACTGCGGCTCCGGGGTTTCCATGTGAGCGAAGGACTCCTGGGCTGGCGCGGCTTCGGCGGCTTCGGCCTGCGCTGCTGGCTGTTCGTTGTGGCCGGTCGCAGGGATGTGGTTTATCAGACCCTGTGGAGTCATGCGTTCCTCTCGCTGGCGAAATTCCTCGATCAAAGCGGTGAAGGAGGGTGCCGCGTCTTCGGCGGTGAATGCTGAGCCGGGGGTATCCTGAATCTGAATAGAGGCAGGAATTTCTGTTACCCCGGCGTTTGTGGGAGAATTATGAGCAGACGAATCCTCTACGACAGTCACTTGAGTGTCGTTATTCTCCGGTTGTGTTGGTTGTGTTGTCACTAAGATCTCCAGTCTCAACTGTTGTGGACCGGAGCGCAGGCACGCCAGCCATTGAGAATATGCGCATCTACAGTGCGCGAGTGTCAGGTAGAGACGATAATGAGGTGAAACGGATACGATACCTTGCATCCCTACACAACGGGTTTTCAAGAGAACGCTTCAGACGTAGCTGGTTTGCGCGGGCATTGGTAGACGCGATACTTCGGGTCCTGGCACTGCTGCGCAGCGTAAACATTCTTGATCCGCGTTGTAAATGGTTCCCTGAGGACGCAGTCCGGCGTCCCTACGCCCGTTCCCCACCCTTATACTATTCTCGGACAGGCTTCTTGAATTGCATCTACGATCCCGGTCCGGCCTTGTTTATGTGCCGTCTTTTTTACTCCTGCTGTACGCTCCGGTTAAACGGCGGAACACTTGTGCGTACAGGTTGAATAGAAGGTTCAATTCCTTCGTCAGTATTCAGGGCTTCAGGCAGGTTGGCAGGAGCAATAAATTGCGTTCCCGCTTCGGCGCTACTCTGTTTCTCCGAGGGGAAATCGCCAGCTTTGCTCACTGTCCTGGCAAGTTCAAGTTGCCTGGTGACCCGCCAGATATGCGCAATCCGCTCTATGGCAGTGAAATTTGAAAAGACTGCCAACAGCAACACTGCCCAGATAACAGTACCGGTGATTAGCCCGATAGCCAGTATAATGACACGTTCAGGGCGGGCCAGCAGCCCGGTTTTGCACTCCAACCCTAATCCTTCGGCGCGCGCTTTCGCGTAGCTTACCATGAAGGAACCGACTACAGCTATGTATATCGCATTTAGCATCCAGGATTGTTCATTGAGGAACGGCCAGAGATTTTCATGCAGCGTCCGCGCTTGCAGGGCATACCAGAACAACCCGAACAGGATAATACTTTCTGAATAGCGGTCAAGCGTTGAGTCCAGGAATGCGCCAAAAGTGGTGGAGGCATTCCTGGCGCGTGCCAACGCGCCATCGAACATGTCAAAGATGCCAGCAAACAATACCAGCAAGCCGCCAACCAGTAAATATCCCTGAGCAATCACTCCGGCTGTTACCAGACTGATTACAAGCCCTACGAGGGTGAGGGTATTCGGCGTAATACCGAGTTGAGCCAGCGGTCGCATGATCAACGTGACAAACTGCCGAACTCGTTGCTGTACGCGTCTGCTAAACATATGTGTATTGTATCATACTTGTCACTATTCGGACTAGCCCCCAAAATGAAGGCGACTTTATCAGTAGCGACACCCCTTGCGGGTGTCCCGTCTTGCCCGTCCATGCATCTATTAAGGGATACTAGGACGGGACCCCCGTAAGGGGTCTCGCTACTGAATATATACATCAGGCGACGCGCACGCGGCGAAGCGGGCGGTGTTTGTTGATGTGGTGTCGGGCCAACCGCAGGTAGTCGTTGACGCGCCAGAGCCGGCCGCCGGGCGCGCACTGGCCGGCTTCAATGGCGTTGCGCACGTCCTGGGCGGTGCTTCCATTGAACCAGGTGCAGCCCCGGCCAATAGAATTGAGCGTATGGGCATCGCTGTTGCCGAGTTCAGGCCAGCCATAGATTTCGCGGTTGGCGCTCATGGCGACACGATTGGCGTAGATGCCACAGAAACTGGCATTCCAGGTTTCGATTCCATCGAGCCAGACATCCTGGTTGGTATGGATTCGATCCAGCACTTCGCGCTGGCAGCTATGGCGAAAAATGCGATTCATGGGGTGAGCTACGATAGCCAGGCCGCCCTGTTCATGCACCAGGTCGATACTGCGTTCTATGCTCAAGCCGGGGGCGATGCGTTTCTCTATGAAGAGGGCGAGCATATGACCCTCCCGCGTGCTGATCTCTTCGCCAACAATATAATCGAAACGATACTTTCCTTTAGCCCACAGGTCGCGCGCGCGCAGCGACCCTTCGATTTCGTCGTGATCGGTCAATGCAATTACAGACAGATTGGTATTGTGCTGTGTATGATGCAGAATCTGTTCTATGGTGGCGATGCCGTCGCTATAGGTGCTATGCATGTGCAAATCGGCTCGCCCCGGCTTACCGTGGGAATGTGCTTGATCGAGGGTCATCTGGCGGCGTTTTTTCAACCTGGTTGTTCCAATAGTGTCATTGAGTGATATATTGCTATTCATTACGCTGGTAATCTTTCTAAGCTGGATGTTTGCAGAGGACGCGATACATCGCGTCCCTACATCTTGACCTATCGGCAAGTAATGCGGCAGATTGATGTAATACAGCGAAACACCCTGGTACAATGGTAGCGCAGATGTGTTAAATTTTAAGCTTAACAAGTAGTAAAGAAACTATTGCGGACGCGATTCAGCGCGTCTCTACAGTTCCGGTTCCAGTTCTGCTTCGATGAGCGCTTCGCCGGACGGCAGTACCTCTAATGAAAGCGCAGGGTCGATCAGGCCGTTCAGTATTCGGATACAGAATTGGATGCGCTGCGGTACCAGGGAACAGTAGACTTGCCGCCCCACGCGGCGCGTCTGGATGACGCCGGCGCGACGTAACTTGCGCAAATGCCACGAAACCAGGGGCTGGCTGATGCCCAGCAGGTCGATTAGCTCGGTGACGGTAATCTCGCCCTGGTGAACCAGGTGATAGACAATCGTCAGGCGAGCAATGCCAGCCAGCGCCTTCAAGGTGGTTTTGAGTTCGCGCCATTCGTCCATCGCTTCTTGCCTTTCGCCATTTACATAAACACCTGTTTATATATTAACCGAGAAAGGCAAAAAAAGCAAGGTGATGAATAAGAAGGTAGGAAAAGAGTACTTTCTGGTGGAGGGATAGGGAAAAAGTGGGCTGCCAGGGAGTCGAACCCTGAACCTTGGACTTAAGAGGTCCCTGCTCTGCCATTGAGCTAGCAGCCCGGTGCGAACGTGGGTATAGAATAGCATACTAATGAACTTGAGTCAACCGAAGTAGTGCCATTAGTGCCATTTTCTAAAGTTCATAGTCTTTGGCCCACCGTACATTCTTCTCTTGATTGTTCTTTGAAGGTGTCAGACGCAGAGTTATGTTTGATGCTCCTACTTCGTCAACCGGTATTAAGTAGACTTTTCTCAACTCTTCCACATAAACAGCGAAGTATTCGCATTGCCCTTTATAACTTCTCCACCCTTTCTGCTTTACTGTATAGTTCATACTACTTGCCGAACTGAACGTAATCTTAGATTTGTCCTCGTTTAGCCATCCTGTTTTACATTGCACGCGCCAAAACTTCCCATCGGCGTCTTCGATCACCAAGTCATAACGATGCATCTGGCCTACAGGGGTTAGCACCCCGTACCCGCATTCCATTAGTCGGGTGATGGCTGCATACTCTGTAATGTCACCTGTCTTTTGCGTGTGACGCCTCGGTCCAAGTACTCCCATTATATTTCCCCTCTCTGTTAGCGAGAATGTATCGTTTTATGCTCGCTAAATGCCCCAATAAAACTGGTTAGTTCTGCGCGTGTCAATAACGTTCTGCATCATGAAATTTTACATATCGCTACATGATTATATATCATTTTTATGATTTTAACAAGTCTATAGGCATTATTTCGCATTAGTAAATCATTATAGACAATATATAGCAATTCAATGCAGTACATTCAAGCATATTGACTAAGCATTCATTGGAACGCTATACTATCTGAAGATTCACATAGTAAGGTTAATTGAGATGAATAAAGATGAGTGGATGAACGTCGAGCAAGTTGCAGACGAACTTGGTGTCCACGTGGAAACAATTCGAAAATGGATCAGGGAGAAGCAGCTTAACGCGGTCTCACTGGGCCGCAGGGGAGGATATCGTATACGTCGATCTAGCCTGGAGGATTTCTTGCACAGACGCGAAACAATGCCCAAGAGAGAATAGCACAGCCACAGGAATGAAGTATACTTTGTTGAGAGCCTTAACATCTGGAAATGAAAGAGCGCGCAATGACTACTTCTCCATGCCCGCAAAGTGGCTCTGGAAAGCAAAGAGCGAGTGAAAGTGGTGAAAACTGTTGCTTGAGAGAGTCATGCCTATAAGAAAACTGTACAGCCACGCTGTGCGAGATGTTGAAGCCAGTCGGGGATCGCAGCCAGTTTGTTCCAGCGCACATCTAATTTTTCAAGATGCGGCAGATGTGCGATACTGGCGGGA
>DAHVFL010000155.1 GCA_027316975.1 Chloroflexota bacterium
TATTTTAAGGGAGTTTTCAGATGGCTCAGCGTGATGAATCGAGGATAGGTCTGCAATTTGGCGACTATCGCTTGATACGGTTTTTGGGCAGGGGTAATTTTGGCGATGTCTATCTCGGTGAACATGTGGGTGATGTGAGCGAAAATAAACTGGCTGCTATCAAGTTGCTGAAAGAGAAGCTTACTGATCCTGACGATTTGAAAGGGTTTATCAACGAAGCTCGCATCTTCCGGCTTATCCATCCCAACATTGTGCGGCTCCTGGATTTTGGCATAGGTGAGGATGACATACCCTATCTCGTAATGGTCTATGCCCCCAACGGCACACTGCGTTCCCTGCATCCCAGGAAGTCTCGCCTGTCGCTGGAAATAATCGTCGTCTATGTCAAGCAAATTGCGGCAGCTTTACAACATGCCCACGATCGCAAGGTGATACATCGTGATGTGAAGCCGGAGAATATTTTATTGGGGCTGGATAATGAGATACTGCTGAGTGATTTTGGCATCGCCGCCGTGGCCCATAGCACGCGCTCTCTCAGTACACAGGATGCCTCTGGCACTATTCATTATATGGCGCCTGAACATATTCAAGGCAAAGCTCGTCCGGCAAGCGATCAATATTCCCTGGGGATTGTGGTGTATGAATGGATATGCGGGGAGTTGCCTTTCTATGGCACTCTTCAAGAGATTGCCATCATGCATACCATTGCTACGCCTGCTTCATTACTGGAGAAGGTTGCGGAGCTTTCGCCCGAGGTTGAGAAAGTCGTGATGAAAGCGCTCGCAAAAGACCCCAAAGAGCGTTTTCCCGGTGTACTGGCCTTTGCGAGCGCATTGGAAGAGGCTGCTCAAATGAATCCGCCCATTGGCTCTACGCTGTATACCTATAACGGCCATTCTGACGAAGTGAGAACTGTTATATGGTCGCCCGATGGCATCCACGTCGTTTCCGGCTCGACCGATAAAACTGCGCAAGTGTGGACCACTACCTGGCAGGATGGTCTGATTAATGGCGGGGCGGCGCGTGTTACTTATCATGGACATGCCAGAAGTGTCAACTCAGCGTGCTGGTCGCCGGATGGTCTGCGTATTGCTACTGCTTCTCTCGATGGTACAGTGCAAGTGTGGGATGCAGCTACTGGAAATTTCATCTTCACCTATAGTGGGCATACGAACTGGGTGCGGGCGGTCGCGTGGTCGCCTGATGGCAAGTACATCGCTTCCGGCTCCTGGGATGAGACGGTACATATCTGGTACGCCGATACTGGAGAAAATATTTTTACCTACCCCGGCCATTCTGATGAGGTACGCACCGTTGCCTGGTCGCCCGATGGCACACGGATCGCTTCTGGCGCGGCGGATAAAACCGCGCGCGTTTGGAATGTTGGTACAGGGGAAACCATCATTACATATAAAGGGCACCGGAAAAGTGTGAATACCCTGGCCTGGTCTCCCGATGGTCAATGTGTTGTCTCTGGCTCTCTTGATGGCGCAACGCAGGTATGGGATGCCAGCACAGGAGAGACCAAACTGACCTATCTTACTCACTCCGATGGAGTAAATACAGTGGCCTGGTCGCCAAATGGGAGGCGTATCGCTTCTGGCGGAAAGGATAATAGCGTGCATATTTGGGATGCCGTCACTGGCAACACGATATATATCTATTCTGGTCACATCAACTGGTTGATGGCAATATCGTGGTCGCCAGACAGTAAATACATCGCTTCGGGTTCAGTAGATAAATTGGTTCAAGTCTGGCGAGCCGTTTGATCTACATTAACCCTCTATACATACAATAAAAAAAGAACCGCATTTTCGACAAATTGAATTATTGACAGAGATGAGTTTCCCTGTTACACTTTAGCTTATATTCCTCCTTATTGTTCCACTACCATGATTGAGGAATTGCCTATGCTTGTACCTATCTCAATTCAAAGACAACGCAATTTCAACAGAAAAACAATCGTTCATCCATTCAAGTTTTGTACGAACTCAGGTATAGTGTACTCATCACATAGATTACTGCCGTTATGAATAAATAGGAGGCCTGAGCGAATGGCAGAACAAATGCTTTTGATCGAAGAGGTCCTGCGGGAGGTAGCGCGGCCTGACATCTATCGTTTGAATCCTTTCCGCATTGCAGAGATTCCTGTAGACGCTGTGGCGCGCGATATATCAAGGCGTCAAGCAGTTATCAAGCAGGCCAGTCAAACTGGTCTGCCCGTGCCAGCCGGGTATGGCCGTGCTCTTCCTCTAGACAAAGCGCCCGATGCTGACACCTTTAGCGAGGCTATTCAGCATCTCAGCGATCCCGAACGAAGAATAGTGAGCGAGTTGTTCTGGTTCTGGCCGCGTCAATTTGGGGAAAGCCGCCGGGATGAGGCGTTCGCTACGCTTGCGCGTGGCGAAAAGGACATGGTTTACAAGTTCTGGTTGAGGCAACGGGAGAATCCGGGTGATGGAGGCTACGCCTTACACAACCTGGCTGTGTTGAGCCATGCCTGTGCTCTTGACCTGGAACAAACGGCCCTCATAAGAGCATTATCGGCTCAGGAGCAGGCTGAACGGGATAGTTGGTGGCAACAGGCATTCAAATACTGGGCATTGCTTATCGAAGATGAAGCTTTCTGGAGCCGCATGACAGGCCGCATTCGCGCATTAGATGATCCTCGACTGACAACTGGTATGGCCCGGCGCATTAGCATGTACCTCCCGCAGGCTCTGCTTTTAATCAATGCGCAACTGGCGGTAAGCGCTGCCGAGCGCAACGATCTCGGCGAATGCCAGCGGCAGGTGGCTTTGATGCGTGGGTCGGGTTTTGATCAAAAGATCATTGAAGAATCCTTACGGCGTGCTGTTGAACCTACGCGCGAGAGGATTAAGGCTCTGTGTAAAATGATCGAAACACAGATGAATGGCGACCTTACGGACGCGGGTGGTACCATTCAGCGATTCCTGGATCAGTCTGCATCGCTCCTGGCGATATTGGATAGCCTGTTGCCTGCGGGTAACGCTACCCGCGACGGGATGCACGACGAAGTGGCTCAACGCGCGCTCGGTTCTTTAATCCTCTATGGCAACCAGACTGAGAAGTGGAATGTTGTTATCCCTCTCATCGACCATATTCACGCTCTTGCTATTGGCCCTGTCTTGCGTGCTCGCATTGAAGAGAATCGCACATCCGCAAAGAATAATCTTGCTCTTGCGCTCTGCTGGTATTGTGGAAAAAAAGAAGCTGAGAAAGCCTGCGCATACGAGTTGAAGATGTATGGAGAGGTACAACGTATACCCACCTGGGTGAATGGACGAAGCGCGACACAGCTTCAGTGGCGTGGAGGCTCGGTCCCGGTGCCGCGCTGCTCATCATGCAAGGCGCAGCATGATAGATTCTCGCCTCGAAGGAATGTGGGTAGTACGAGCAGTCCCCAAACAGCAAGCAATACAGTCTGGGGCCTGGGATGTACGTTCAATATCCTGCTCTTTATTGCCATTAGCGCTGCTACCGCCGGTAATGGTGCGGGTGCCGCGTTCGGGATAAGCATCGTCGTTTTGATCATAACATCTATCATCGCCAGCGCTGTCAAAAACAAAGCGCAGAATTATACGTATCAACCTCAACCACAGCCTGCGCTTGCATCAAGCATACGCGTGGCTACAGACTGTAGAACATTTCCGCCTGTACAACAATTACTTTCCCAGGGATGGCAGCTTGGCGAAAAACCGCTCTCGTAATGATTGCCCCTGTATGAATTCTCTGTATTCACGGTAGAAGAGGAAAAAGGATTGCTATGCTTAATATGCTGAGAAGCGCAAGACAATGGTTTTATCCGCGCGAGTTCCGAATCGAGGCCCCGGCCTGGAGCGAAGAAATTCAGGCGGAACTGCAACGCCTGATCGAGGCCTTATCCACGCCAATACCGCCACCAATTGTCTTTGACGAGGAAACATATGCTCATGTTCTGGCCGATGTGGCTACCGGCATGTGGCGGCTGCGCGATAAAATGCTTCGGCCGGGAACCGATCAACCGCTGGATGAGATGCACCGCGCCTACCGCTCCTTTGAATCGGCGTGGGATGCGCTGATGGAAGCCGGCTTCACGATTCAGGATCATACGAATAGCCTGTTTAACGCGGGGATGTTCCTGCGTGTGCTCGCTTTCCAGCCTACAGCGGGCATCGCGCGTGAAACGGTAATCCAGACGGTTCGGCCAAGTGTTTACTACAAACAGCAACTTATCCAGCCGGGGGAGGTCATTGTTGGAACGCCGGAGGAAGCAAAATCGCAGAAAACGCCGCAAGACCAGACGGGAGAGTTGATTGCCCAGGCTCCGGAGAGCCTTCACCAAAATGAACAAGGAGACTCCTTATCATGACCAGAGCAACTATTGATTTCGGTATCGATCTGGGTACTACTAACAGCGCGATAGCCGTGCTAAAGGGCAAAGATATTCATGTTTTCAAGAATAACGAGAACGAAGAATATACACCGTCGGCAGTATGGATTAACGAGAACCAGCAACTTTTTGTAGGAAGAGTTGCCAGAGAGCGCATCGAGTCAGATCCGGAGAACGCCTTCGCCGAGTTCAAACTCCAGATGGGCCAGCCTCAGACGTATCGTTTCGCGCGTAGTGGGCGCACTATGAAGCCAGAAGAACTGTCCGCCGAAGTGTTGAAATCACTGAAAACGAGCGTTATGAAACGTGCTGGTGAAGATGTGCAGGCGGCGGTAATTACTATTCCGGCAGCTTTCGGACTGGCGCAAACTGAAGCGACCCGTAAGGCTGCATCGCTGGCCGGCTTCACTGCCAGCCCGCTCTTGCAAGAGCCGATAGCGGCGGCCCTGGCTTATGGCTTCCAGAGTGAGAGTGATAAGGTCTTCTGGTTGGCTTATGACCTGGGTGGTGGCACATTTGATGCTGCCGTCATGCAAGTGCGCGATGGAGAGATCAAGGTCGTCAATCATGGCGGAGACAATCACCTGGGAGGCAAATTGATTGACTGGGCCATCGTCGAGGAATTGTTTATTCCAGAAATCACCCGGCGCTATAGAATTGACGCCTTCCAGCGAGGAAACGAAAAGTGGAGAGGCGCTATCGCTCAACTGAAAGCAGAGGCGGAGAAGGCCAAGATTCGCGTCTCCGACAACGAATCAATCGGGGTCTATATTCCTTACCTCGGCATAGATCAACAGAATAAGCCGATTTCCTTTGAATATGAACTCAAAAAGAGCGATGTCGAACGCCTGGCCGAGCCTTTTATCCTGCGGTCCATTAACATCTGTAAAAAGGTGCTGATCGAGAAACGACTGGCAATTGGCAATATCGAAAAAATCTTACTGGTGGGTGGTCCAACGCTGATGCCGTATCTACGGGAGCGCCTGATGGATCGACAGAATGGCCTGGGTATTCGGGTTGAGTATAGTATTGATCCTTTAACAGCTGTTGCGCGTGGCGCGGCGATCTTCGCAGGCACTCAACGCCTTATCCAGCAGGAAAAAGTGCTGGAAGACCAGCGCAGAGAAGGTAACTATACCATCTCTTTCCCTGGCTGGACTTTCAAGGGCAACGATTCCGAAACAATGGTCGGGGGGATAGTCAAAGCGCCTCGCGAGCAAAATCTCCAGAACTTCGCGGTGGAATTTATCAACTCCGACATTCTGCCGCCCTGGCGTAGTGGCCTGATAAGCCTGGGGACTGAAGGGTCATTTATGACCCCGCTCTGGGTGAAGAAAGGCGAACCGAACAGGTTTGTTGTTGAATTACATGATCCCACCGGGCGCATTCTGCCATCAGTGACCGATCCAGCTGAACTAACCTATACTGTCGGTATGGTGATTACCAATGTGCCGCTCACGTATTCGATTGGAGTGGCCCTGGCTAATAATGAGGTGGAATGGTTCCTGGAAAAGGGGAGGGACTTGCCCGCTCGTGGGCGCAAAGCGCTGCGCACAGCATTTGAGGTCCGCCAGGGACAGGCAGGCGACGTGATTAGAATTCCAATAGTAGAGGGAGGGAATCCGCGTGCCGATCGTAACAAGCAAATTGGTAAGCTGGAAGTTTCCGCGCATCTCGTGCGGCGCAATCTCCCCATCGGCACTGAGGTTCAGATCACTATCGAAATTGATGCTTCGCGGCTGATACGAGCGAAGGCGTATATCCCTCTGCTCGACGAGGAATATGATGTAGCTTTGCATTTAGGAGATCAAGTAGGGCCTGACCCCGCGCATCTCAAGCAGGAACTTGAAAAGGAGAAGACACGCCTGGCGCAGCTCCGTCAAGCCAGCACATCGGTCTCCATGCCAGTTCTTGAACAGGTTGAGAATGAACGAATGGTGCGTGATGTGGAGGTTGCCCTCAATGCCGCCAGGTCTGATCCTGACGCCGTGGATGCAGGTGACAAACGTCTGCTTGATCTGAAAATCGCTCTCGATGAGGCTGAAGAAGCGTTGGAGTGGCCCCGTCTCGTTGCCGATGCAGAGACTGTGATCATCGCTTGCAGGGGCATCATCCAGGAACAAGGTTCATCTGAAGACCTTCGTAATTGCGACAGAGCGGAAGCTGAAGTACGCGCTGCTATTCAGATGCAGGATACGGATTTATTGCAGCAGCGGCTCGATATGTTGCGCGCTGTGGTGATTCGTGTGCTTGACCGGAAAGGTATACTGCCGGTGATTATATTCGAACAATTACGTGGCATGATAGGAGAAATGCGCAACCCCGCGCAGGCTCAGCAATTGATTGTGGAAGGCATGATTGCCGCGCAGTCACAGAATACCGAACGTCTCAAAGCCATCAACCAGCAACTCAGCGCGCTGCTTCCTACACCGCCGCCACCGCCTGATATCAGCACCATTGGTCGCTAACATAAGATGTATAATGATACAAAATGGAAAGAGAAGATGGAAAACAATCGCAAGCGTCGCTTTGATGGCCTGTTGCAGGGCATAGCGCGGGGAACAGACCCGACCAATACCGCGCAAAACGCGCTAGATCGTGCTACACAGAAGCGGGGGTCAACAGGCAGTGGTCCCATTCCGCCAGGAAGTCAGCAGAGGTCTGCGGGTGGAAGGTTCAATCTTGATACATTGATCAGGCAACTGGTACTCGCCCAGGCTACCGACCTGGCCCGCGCAGGCCGCTATACAGAGGCGGAAAAGCTTCTGGCAGAGAACACCACATGGACGCAGGAAACGATGCCTGAAGTACTCGATCTGCGCGCGCGTATCTGTGCTCAACAAGGGCGCTTCCGTGAGGCGCACATATTCTGGTCGCGCGCCCTCCAGCTCGATCCTACTAACGAGGCGTATGTAACTTGCTTGCTGCGCCTGAGAGGTCACCGGGTCTCAAGATGGCCCTGGTTTGCGAAGGGCGTCAGGCCCCGACCACAACAGGCAGTACGTGTTTCCAACTTATCGAACAGTGATGGTCTTCTGCTGGCACACCAGGAAGATGGCAAATGGCACTATGAACTGGTGAAGGGACACCTGGTGAAGAATCCGATAGCCGGAGGAAGCCATGATTACTTTGTTTATCGTCTCACTTTGTCGCTAGGAGCCTTTATCGAGGCGCACGGTCTCGGAGTGATTACGCTCTCTCAAACGGGATACGATCTGACACTCTCTGGTGAGCGTGAAACGGTGTGGGTACCTGACCTGGCTTTCGTGCAATCCGCCCACGTTCCAGCAGAGGACTCTCCTGAATGGACTCGTAACTGGAAAGTAGCCCCTGATCTGGTGGTAGAAGTTGTTTCGCCAGACCAGAGTCTTCAGGATGCGAATGCCAGAGCAGCCGGTTGGATTGAACGGGGAGTACGGTTGGTCTGGATGGTCTGGCCTGTTTCCAAAACGGTAGATGTCTGGCTACCCACTTCGGACAAACCAGTAACAACTCTGGGAATAGATGAAACGTTGGATGGGCTTGATGTAATTTCCGGTTTCACCTGCCCTCTGACACGCATTTTCAGGAGCGCAGGCAAGACCGCTTCATGAAAAAATCTTGATGTGTCCATGAGAGTGAAAAGAGAACCGGCGCTTTTAGAGATGCGCGGCTACGAGAGCGGCGTGGTCGCGCGTGGTCTGGTCAGCGTATATTTCGGCGAAGGTAGCAATGGCGCGGTCGAATGTATTGCTTTTGCCCAGGTAGCCGCTGATTTGGGCGGAATCGCCCGAACGGGCATGAGCGCGCGCGAGCGCCCAGCCGCAGAACCGGCAATACTCGATGAAGCCATCCGGGATCAGGGTCTCGATATCTACCGTCAACTTCATATCTCGCAACTGGCGGAGATAGTAGTCGGTGGAACCTGAGCGCGTCCAGCCGAGAAAGAGGTCGCTGGCCGCCTGCATGAGACGCTGGCCGCATACTACGCGCTGCCCGTGGTTGGCGTATACACCGGGGCCGAGGTGACGTTCGAGTACCGAGGCCTGGGCCTCCTTGATCTGCAAAAGCAGCGGGTCGTTACTATCGTTGCCCAGCAATAAGAGCACGTAACAGCGCGTGCCGACGCTGCCCACGCCAACGACTTTCTGCGCCACATCCACACAGTGATATTTGCCAATGAGTACCTGGCGGTCCTCCTGCACCGTTGGCTGGTATGTTTCCACCATTCCGCGCAACTGGCGAGCGAGTTCGTCGTCATGCAGGTGTGCGACCAGCGGCGGCTCATCCTTGAAGCGATGCTTGCCATCGATTAGCGTGGTGAGTTTGGGAAAGACTTGCAGGCTTGAGCGCTCGCGCGACTTATTGCGCTGTTTATTGATGTACCAGCGAAAGGTAGGATGCACGAATTGGAGCGAATTTTCGTAGTCGATGCGCGAGTACCACACATCGATATGGCGCATTTCGCTGTACTTCCACATGTGTTCGCGATAGGCCTGGACGCAACTCAAGACGGCCTGTTTATTTATAGCGGCGGGGAAGCTGTTCGCGCGTCCGCCCAGGACGATGCTGGCGGCCAGCCGTTTGATATCCCACTCCCATGGACCCGGCAGCGTCTCGTCAAAATCGTTTACATCGAAGACCTGGTTGCGTTCCGGGGTGGCATAGATGCCAAAGTTATTGAGATGCGCATCGCCACAAATCTGCGCGTGGATACCTGTAACAGGCGTCGCGGCCAGGTCGTGCGCCATCACGATGGCAGCTCCACGTAGAAAGGTAAAAGGCGAAACGGCCATGCGTGAATAGCGCAGAGGTACGAGATGCACCAGCCGCGTGCGGTTCTGCTCTTGCAGCAGGCTTAGCGGGTCGGGGCGGTCGGCTGCCGCTGTCCAGATGGCATGACTGGAACGGGGCGCTTTGTTACGCAGCGCCCGTCCAGCTGCGCGGCGCTCTGCCAGTGTTTGAACGTTGTGCTCTGCCTGTAGTGGAATATTTACTTCGTGCATGATCGTCCTCCTCTCAAAGAGTATACAATAAACTTGTTACCAGGGCGGGAGCAAGCTTTTCACTGGGAGGTTTTTTTGAAACGCGCCGATCTCGCCTGTCATGCTGAGCGCAGCGAAGCATCTCTCGCCGGGTCGCACGCAGATGCTTCGCTGCGCTCAGCATGAC
>DAHVFL010000156.1 GCA_027316975.1 Chloroflexota bacterium
CTTTTCGCCAGAAGATGTTGAGCAGGCGATAAAGCTCATCACATCGCATGATTGTTCCCCCATCCAATACATGACGGCCATGCGTGTAGAGCTACCGCAGCCAGGGCCGTAGAGCTTCCACCACTTTTCGATTGCTGCGGAGAGCTTTTAATGCTCTGTACCGCCAGAGATAGACATCTTGAAGCTGTACACCTAAAAGCGCGGCTAGTTCGCGCTCGTCCATTCCGGCAAGGAAGGTGCCAATGAGGACCTGCCGGTAGCGTTTATTGCTTAGTGATAGAATAGCATTTTTAAGAGCCTGTTGCAATTCCTGCGAGTCAAATTGGGCCTCCGGATCATCAACATGTTGAGCTTCCAGCTTCTCTCGATACATTTCATACCGGGCATCCAGAGAGACTGTCGGTTCTTGCGCTGTTTTTGTGATGAAGGTGTAAGCCTGACGAAACAGGATGGTCATTGTCCATTTCAAGAAGGCGGCGGGATCATCTGGCCCGCCGGGGGGATGCGATGCGCAGGCAATTTGCACAGATGCCAGCGTCTGTTGTAAAACATCTTCGGCTGCGCCTTCATACCGGGCGAGCGATGGGGCAAATTTTGAATGCTGCAATGAGTGTGTGAGGTAGCGATAGAGGTTGTCAAAGGCACAATTGCGCCTTTCAGCATCCGGGGAACAACACGCCTGGTAGAGTGTACGGCTACAATGACGTAATGCGATACGATTGAGGAGTGTCTGGGAAGGTGAGTCTGCCTGGTACGATAGCGTCTCCCACTCTTCCCTGGTCTGCGCTGAAAGCATTTCTACTGTGAGCAACCCTTGCGCGCAGCGCCCGATTGCCAGTTCCGCGGCGCTGCGTATGCATTGTTCGAGGTCACCGCGCGGCTCGGTCATAATTTTTCTCGTAAGCTTTCCAATGTCCGCCTGTAATCGATGAACTATGAGAACGATTTCTCCGTTTACCTTCCCCCGGGTTTTACATTTGAAGAAGTAACTCTTCTGTAGTAATTGACGTAGATGCGCTATAAAATCCAAACACAATCCATTCAAAAAAGCCACGATTCGGAAAAAAAGCTATAGAAGTTGCTAGTTTTTTTACTCTTTCTCACACCTGATAGATGGAGAGGCAAGATGTGTCCCTCCATGTAAGAGCACACAGCGCGAGGAGCGCACGGGAAGAGAAGGAGTATTTCATGGCAGTTTCGATCAAAAAGACCGTTGTGATGATTATTCTGGCGTTGGCGTTGCTGGCCGCGCTGGTCGGCTGGACCGCGCGTATGGTAACGATGCCATCGTCCCTGCCTTTACACACGGGCATACACAGTAGTCATGCCACAGCCTGGTATTGTCCGCCCCCGCCACGTGACTGCTAGGGTTGGAGAGAAGAGAGATGTGGGCTGGTCGCCAAGGGCGACCAGCCCACATCTCTCTTCAGGGCGAGTTTAGACATGTCCTGGTTGTCATCCTGAGCGCAGCGAAGGATCTGGCTCGCCGGACACGGAGATCCTTCGCTGCGCTCAGAGCTTGCCCTTGAGCGCAGCGAAGGGATGACAGGTACTCTCTCCACATGTCCGGGGCGAGCTACTGGAGGTTGCAAGAGGAGAATGCCGTTGTGATATGATTGTAATAGTACACTGTCGGAGTGGAGTAATCGCTGTGACGAGACCTGAAGAGCAGAAGCCAATACCGGTGACATTTTATACAAAAGCTGGCTGCCATCTGTGCGAAGAGGCGCGAGATATGCTCGAAGATATCGCTGCCCTCACTCAATTTGATCTGACCGAGATCGATATTCGCAGCAATCCGGCCATCTTTGACAAGTATCGCTATCGCATACCGGTTATTCTCATCGAGAGCGAAGAGAATATACTGGAAGGACGTATCGAGTTCCGTGATTTAGCAAAGGCGTTTCAACTACGCTAATCTCGTGTCACCAGGAGAAGGTGTTAATGGCTCAACAGTATATGCAACACAATCAGCGCGCCAATGGAAAAATGCGCGGGGTGAAGGTGGCGTGGCAGCGTACCGGCTCATTTCTCTTCGATCACTGGGCTACGCTCGTCATGTGTATCCTGGGTCTGTTGCTTTTCTCGGCATTTAGCATACCTGTGCTGGCTTACTTTGGATTTGATTCCCTGTCAAAGCAAATGCTCAAAGCCCTGCATTATATTTGCGGGCAAATTCCTTCGCACTCGCCCTATATTTACGGCCACCAGGGCGGCCTCTGCTTCCGCTGCACCGCCATCTATGGCACGTTGTTCATAACGAGCGCCGTGTATGTGTGTACGAAAAAACGATTGCAGGGTATATCCTGGTGGATGCTGGGCTTGCTGACGCTGCCGATGGCCTGGGATGGCTTAACGCAATTGTTCGGACTGCGCGAAAGCACGACGGCGCTGCGCCTGCTTACCGGCGCGCTTTTTGGCCTGGGCTGCGCCCTGTTCACCTTTCCCCTCGTGCAGAAAACCCTGCTCGAATCGAGTATGCCGTTAGTGCGGCCCGCGTATTCTCAAGTCCCTTCGTTGGTAGATAGGGATGAGACTATGTAATTTATGCGAGCGACCAGGGCGGGGACAAGCCCCAGAGGCACGAACTTTAGCGAGCTTTTACCAGGGCGGGGTACGTTTGGCTTGCTTCGCAAGCCTCCCGTTTCGTAGTAGGGTACGGGCGGGGCTTGCCCCCGCCCTGGTCAACCATTTCCCGTAGGTACGGGCGGGGCTTGCCCCTGCCCTGGTCGCGTGTCGCGCCCAGGCGCTAAAGTTCGCGCCTATGGGGCTTGCCCCCGCCCTGGTAGGTTTTTGAGGATGCGACCCCCTCACCCTGGTCAACCGGGCTTACACATATTGCCACAATGCGTTATAATCATGCTGGTAAATCGTCGTATTCTCGAATTGAAGCAGAATAAAAACAACATGAGCGATCAATCGACAGCGACACCTACTTTCGCGGTTGCCACGCTGGGTTGCAAGGTCAACCAGGCCGATAGCGAAGCCATTGGCGAGCAGATGAGCGCGGCAGGCTTTGCGCAGCGCGATTTTAACGATGCCGCTGATATCTACATTGTGAATACCTGTACCGTCACGCATATGGGCGACCGCAGCTCGCGCAATATGATCTCACAGGCGCGCCGCCGCCATCCTGACGCGCTGCTCGTTGTGACCGGCTGTTACGCGGAACTCAATCCGCGGGCTGTCGCGGCTCTCCCCGGTGTCGGTCTGGTGGTAGGCAATGGCGCGAAGGGGGCGTTAGTCGAGGCGATTGAGGGAAAGCGGCGCGAGGAGAGCGCGGCGAAGCTTCAACCGGCGCGTGAGAATCTTCCGCCCGTAGCGGTCAAGCCAGCCAGAATGCTGCCCGTCTTGCCTATCGATGCACAACATATCGGCAGTGATATTGATCTCGCCGCGTCTATTGGCACAGATGAAGAACCCCTGCCTGATAATGTATCCCGCTCCGCGCTTTCTATTGAAGCAACACATGCCACGGCCGGCCTCCAGACACCGCTGTACTCGCGCACCCGCGTTCAGATGAAAGTGCAGGATGGCTGCGATAATCGCTGCACCTACTGTATCGTGCCTTATGTGCGCGGCGGTTCGCGCAGTCGCAGTATTGCCTCTGTTGTCGAGCATGTGCAGCGCAAAACGCGCGCCGGTTTTAAGGAAGTGGTGCTGACCGGCATTCACCTGGGCGACTACCATCCCGATGGCGACGAGCGGCGAGACCTGGGTGATCTGATCGCGGCCCTGCTGCGCGAAACCGGGATGCCGCGCATCCGCGTCTCATCGCTCGAACCGGAGGATTTCCGCCTGGAATGGCTGGAACTGTGGCAGAATCCGCGCATGTGTCGTCACCTGCACCTGCCCATGCAGAGCGGCTCGGACGCCATTTTGCGCCGCATGGCTCGCCGCTATAACAGCGCTCGTTATCGTAGCATCGTGACGACGGCGAAACAACTGGTACCGGGTATGGCGATTAGCGCCGATATCATCACCGGTTTTCCTGGCGAGAGCGACGACGATTTCGAGCAGACTTACCGGCTCGCGGCTGAATTGCAGTTTGCCAGAGCGCACGTCTTCCGTTTCTCGCCCCGGCAAGGAACCCCGGCGGCGCGTATGAAAGGGCAGATTCGAGACGAGATCAAGAAGACGCGCAGCGAGCGCCTGTTAGCTCTCAACGAGCAGGATATGCGGCGTTTTCGCGAAAAGTTTGTAGGTGAAACGCTCGATGTACTCATCGAAGGCGCCAGGCACGGACACTGGGAAGGTCTGACGGATAACTACCTGCGCGTTGAGTTGGAAGGACTGCCCGGTCCTGCCGGGCGCGACTGGCAAAATACGCTCGTCAAAGCGCAACTTATACAGGCGGTAGACGATGGCGTGGCAGGGGTGTTTGTGAATTAACGGAGCAAGCATGTACCAGGGTGGGGACAAGCCCAAGAGGCGTTCACGGTAGCGCCGGTGTCATCCTGAGCGCAGCGAAGGATCTGCGCCCTGCCCGCGAGAGATCCTTCGCTGCGCTCAGGATGACACCTCTGGCGACTGCCTGTTGTAAAAACCTCCCAATGAAGGGTGGGGGCTTGCCCCCGCCCTGGCTTGCGCTACAGGTATTTTTCAAACCAGCCCAGGATATGTTTCAGGCGTTCCACGCGCAGCCTGGGATGGCCGCCGCGTGACATGCCGTGACTCTGGCCCTCGAAGCGCACGAAGAGTACCTCGCGCCCCATATATTTCAGCGCCGCGAAGAGCTGTTCGGCCTGCTCGATGTTGCAGCGCAGGTCTTGCTCGCTGTGGATGATGAGCAGCGGGGCGTGGATGTTCTTCACGTAGGTGATGGGCGACATGCGCATATATTTTTCGAGGTCTTCCCAGGGCGTGGTATCGAGTTCGTCATCGGCGAACGTCCAACCCAGGTCGCCTGAGCCGAAGTCGGAGGCCAGGTTGACGACGCTGCGGTCAGTCACGGCCACTTTGAAACGGGCGTTGTGGCTGATGAGCCAGTTGGTCATGAAGCCGCCATAACTGCCGCCCGTGACTCCCATGCGCTGCTCGTCGATGTAGCCTTGCTGGAACAGCGCGTCTACGCCCGCCATGATGTCCAGCGAGTCTTTCTCGCCCCAGGCACCGCGCACGGCCAGCGAGAAATCGCGCCCGTAGCCGATGCTTCCACGCGGGTTTGTGTAAAGCACAACGTAGCCAGCCGTTGTCAGGAGCTGCATTTCGTGGAAGAAACCGTAGCCATACTGGGTAGCCGGGCCGCCGTGTATCTCAACGATCAACGGGTATTTTTTGGTAGCGTCGAAATCGCGCGGCTTCATCACCCAGCCGTCCATCGGCCAGCCATCGACGCCGGTGTATGTGAAGTGTTCAGGCGCAGACAGGGCAATTTCGCCGGGCAGTTCATCGTTGAAGCTGGTGAGGCGGCGCAATTCGCCGGAGGTGGCAGTTGGGCGCGCGAATATTTCCTGCACCCGCGTTGGGCTGCCAATCAGCAGCGCCATCTGCTGCGTGGAGCGGTCAATGCTGAAATCGCGCACGTGAATCTCACCCGGCGTGAGCGTTAGTGGCTGCTTGCCCGCCCCGCTGGTTGGGAAGGTGAAGATGCGCGACGCGCCCCGGTGGCTTGCCAGCCCGTAAAGCGTCTTGCCATCTGCTGACCACGCTGGCGGGGGCGCGAGATGTTCATCGCCAATATCGCTGTTCGTCCAGTCCTGAAAGCTGCCCTCGAAGTCCCACGTCAGGCATGTTGCCGCTTTGCGGTCAGCATTGGCGGCGATGGTGTAGATATCGATATGCCCGCCGGAACGCAATTTGAGCGCGGCCAGAAACGCGATCGTCGAGCCGTCGGGCGACCACGAGGGGGCGCTACAGGTGAGAGAGCCATCCGTCAGGCAACGCAGCTCGCCCGCTTTGCCATCGTCGATTGCCAGCGTATATACGTCGGGGCTGGGCAAGCGCCAGCGATCACCGGCGCGACTGGATGTGAAGGCGATGCGAGCGCCATCGGGGGACCACGCCGCGTCTCCATCGTCCCAGTCGCCCTCCGTCAGTTGCAGGGCTTCGCCGCCGCGCGCGTCGATCAGGAAGAGATGGCTGCGGCGTTCGTAGATGTACCCGACGCCATCGAGCCGGTACCAGAGTCGGTCGATCACGCGCACTGTGGGCAGTGGCTTGCCGTCCGCGCTTTCTTCATCCGCCGGCCCAACCTGCGCGCTAAAGAGAATGCGCTTGCCATCGGGCGACCAGCTCGGGCTGGATGCGCCGTGCTGCATGAAGGTCACTTGCTGCGCTTCGCCGCCGTTGGTCGGGATCATCCATACCTGCGGCTTGCCTTTGCCCAGCTTCTTCGCATCTTTCTCGTCCTTGCCTGCCAGGTCGCCTTCGCGCTCTGAGACAAACGCCAGCCAGTTGCCATCGGGCGACCACGCGGGGCTATGCGCGTTAGCAGGGCCAGCCGTGAATTGCCGCGCCTCGCCGCCTTCGACCGGAACTATCCAGATGGAGGAGCGATACTTATACGTGCGCTGGTCGGTGGTGGTCACGACGAAGGCGATGCGCTTGCCGTCTGGCGAAATGCGTGGATGGCTGACGGGTTTGTACGTATACAGGTCTTCAATGGTAATGTTGCGTTGGCTTGATGACATGCGATTTTCCTTTACATGGCACTACCGATTAATCGTTGTGACACCATGGTAAATCAACTTCTATTGTCACGTCAAGGGTAAGGTGTGATTGGGTCTCTATCATTCCGGGTGAGAAAACATCGTTTGTAGGGACGCGATTTATCGCGTCCCTACATTCACCCTAATGGATGGAGAGCCTCTTTGCAGTGCAATATAGGGACGCGATTCATCGCGTCCTTCCAGCTCAGACTTAACCTGACAAAGTAGACCTCTGCCTCTATTTCATCCGTACCAGTTTCACCATTTGTCTCAGGCCAGGGCGTTGACCGTACATCAGGACCCCGTAGCGATACAGGCGCGCGGCAAACCAGGTGCAGGCGAGAATGGCAACCAGCATCAACGCGATCGTCACAACGATCTCCCACCAGGCAACCGTGCCCAGAGCAATGCGTACCAGCATCAATGTCGGGGTCCAGAAAGGAAGATACGACAGCACCTTCGTCCAGGCCGCATTGGGAGAAGTTGCCCCAAGAAAGAACAGAAGATATCCAACGGTGACCAGCAGGCGAGGAAGGATGGTCGCGTTTTGCACCTCATCCTGCCGTTTGACCATCGCGCTCAGTCCGGCATACAGGGTGGCATACAGCAAGAACGCCAGCAGAATGTAGAGCAGGAACAGGAGGTAGAATGGGATGGACACGCCGGTGAGATACTGGATGAAGCCTCCCGCCTTCGCACCGAACAGCGCGGCCTGCAGAGGGATTTGCAGCAGGAGCGCCCCAATGCCGACCACCACCAGGCACGTCATCTGTGTCAGGCACGCCGCGCCGATGCCCACGATCTTCCCGGCCAGCAGTTGAAAGGGGGTCGCGACATTCACCAGAATTTCCATAATGCGGCTGCTTTTCTCTTCCGCCACTCCCGCCGCGACGATATTGGCATAGGTCGAGACAAAGATGACGATCAGTAAAGCGCCGGCATAAGCGAGGATATATCCCGCAATGATCTCACTCACCGGGCGAGTGCTCTGGCCCTGCCGGGTATACACCATCGTCAGGCTGGGAGGAGCAAACAGGCGAGTTGTTTGAGACGGCGTGAGACCCAGGCGTTGAGCGGTATCGAGAATGGTGAGCTGCTGGGCCAGGGCCTGAATACTGGACAGGTTGCTGTCGTTGTTTGGATCGGCATTGGTGTCATAGAGCAACTGGAGGTTCCCTTGCGCGGAACGACCAGGCACGAGCAGGATATCCAACGTGCCCTTCTTGACCTGGTTTTGCAGGCTGACCAGGGAAGCTTGTGGCTGGCTGCTAATCGCATAGGGAGCAGGGCCTGTGGTATTCGTCCCGTTCAGTTGCGAACTGATGTACGAGGTCAGCATCGCCTCATTCAGGCCTGCGATCGAGCCCGCGTCATTCACTACGACGACCCGGGTTTGTGAACCTGGCTGCGCAGTAATAGACTGTACAAACAGCACAATCGTCGGGATAAAAGCAGCAAGGAACACGATGACCAGAAGGATAATGCTCGTAATGACAAAGCTGCGCTGGGTCACACGATTTTTATACTCACGTCCGATAATCAGGCGGATATTGCGCGGGGTGTTCCGGGCAGCAGCACCGCTCGAACTGACTGCTACGGCTCCGTGCTCCTGTTCGGAACGTTCTTGCTCTGGCCTTTCCACCGGTTTCTTTGCCATCGTGCGCATTCCTCTTACACCTTAGGAGCCGATCAAATTTTGACTGAAATTCCAGGGTCATTATATAATACGCTGCCCCGTCCTGTAGGGACAAGGGGCGGATGTGGGGAGGGGTGGGGGCCTTGTGCTTGTCCTCGTCGCAGCATGATTCTGTTGGGGTTCCGTGAGTTCGCGCTCATGGAGCTTGTCCTCGCCCTGGCGCAAAAATCTGATGCTCTCCCTTGCAGGACATTCTTTCTGCTTGTACAATACAGGAGTTATATTGTTGACAGCGCCATATCACAAGGTAGAACGTTCATGCCCCGCCAAAGGAGGTACTTATGGAAGGCTTGATGATGAACTATACCCTGACGCTACAGCACTCCTATGATCGCGCTGCGCGTCTTTTTGGGAATAAAGAGATCGTAACCCAGACGGATGAAGGACTGCATCGCTATACCTTTCGCGAGTGGGGGAAACGCACGGCGCAGCTTGGCAATGCCTTGCGCGCGGCAGGCGTCCAGGAGGGTGACCGCATCGCCACCTTCGCGTGGAATACCTATCGCCACCTGGAACTCTATTTCGGCATTCCCTGTATGGGCGCGGTACTGCATACGCTGAATATTCGCCTGTTTGCCGATCAACTGGTGTACATCGTCAACGATGCTCAAGACTCGATCATTTTCGTGGATGGCGACCTTGTATCGCTGCTGGAGAGTATCTCGGATCAACTGGGCAGCGTCAAACTGTACGTCGTGATGGGCGATGCGCCGCAGGCGACGGGCAAATTGCAGCCTTCGGTTGAGTATGAAGCGTTTATCGGCGGTCAGCCCGATACTATCGATTGGCCGGCCTTCGATGAAAATGCCGCCGCCGCCATGTGTTACACGTCGGGCACGACAGGCAATCCCAAAGGCGTTGTCTACAGCCACCGTTCCACCTTCCTGCATTCAATGGGCGTCGGCATGTCCGACGGTATCGGCATGTCGGAGCAGGATACCATCCTGCCCATCGTGCCGATGTTCCACGCCAACGCCTGGGGCTTCCTGCACGCGGGCATCATGATGGGCAGCAAAATCATCCTGCCCGGCCGCTTTATGGACCCGGCGCGTCTTTCTCGCGTAATGGAGTCGGAGCGTGTGACCGTTGCTGGCGGCGTGCCAACCATCTGGATAGGGTTGTTAGCTCTACTCGAAAAAGAACCGCTCGACCTTTCCTCAGTGCGCATGCTGATCTGCGGCGGCT
>DAHVFL010000157.1 GCA_027316975.1 Chloroflexota bacterium
GGATGACAGTCGGGTGGGATGGGTGACGAAGCTCTGAATTGTGAGGTGTTTAACGGTGGAAATGGGTCATATGTCATAGTATACTTGCGTTCGCATCAGTTATTATTAATTGCGTGGGGAGTTGTTACATACGTTCACTGTATCTTGACTGTCTGGGATGTAGAGCGTTACGCTTATACAAAGGGTTATCTCAGCATTGCGCAAAAATACTGTTGTCAGCGGTTTCTTCTTGTATTAGCGATTCATGTAGGGGAGAACGAGAGCGCGGCAATTTGAGTTTTCCATACTCATTACGTCTATCACTGTATCGTAACACTGTTTTGTAGCGTGGGTTTCTGGCAGAAAGCAGGTCGAGAGCGATGGGTATTAAGATGGATGACCCTCCCGATCAAATGAATCTGGCGACCCTGGAAAAACGTTGCCAGCAAGAGATGATCAATTATCGAAAAGGTGTGGTGTACGACGACCGGTATTGCCTGGAAATTTTTTATCGCGCTCTCAAAAAGCAGGATGACCAGGCAAGTGAACTTCTGGTGCGTAGTTTGCGGGGTATGGCGATTAGCTGGCTGCGGGGCCACCCACGTTACGATAGCGCCATGCGCTACGAGAGCGAAGACAATTATGTTATTGAGGCGTTTGCCCGTTTGTGGAATGCCCGGCATGACAAGTCAACCAACTTTGAGACGCTGGGAGCCGCGCTCTTTTACTTGAAGCGAAGTCTTCTGACAGCCGTCCAGGATACGTTGCGTTTTTATGAGAAGCAGGTGGCGCAACTGGCGGAGCCGGGTACAGACTCTCCTGACGAGCCTGTGGCGCAAGAGGAGGAGGATGGGCGCGAGCTGTGGGAAGTTTTGCAGAGCTTTTTGTCCACCGAGCGCGAAAAGGCGCTGGCTTATCTACTGTTCCATTGCAACCTCAAGCCGCGTGAGATCATGCAACTTCGTCCCGGCATGTTTAGCGATGTCAGTGAAATTTATCACCTGCATCGTAATATTCTGGATCGTTTCAAGCGCAACATGCACCAGATTCGCTGGCGGCTGAGCGACGAAGAAAAAAATTGATACGCCAAAAGTTCACAGCTCACTCGTTAATACAGCAACGAATTGATACCAGGAGCGACGCCCCCTGTGGGTGTCCCACCTTCTCCGTCCACGAGCGCTATTACAAGACACGAGGACGGGACACCCACAGGGGGTGTCGCTCCTGGTCTATTCTTTGACTATGTGCCACGATAGAAAATGAGGAAGATGCATGATGGACTGTTTTCTTGAGAATGCCCCCACTGACGAAGAGCTGATTGCCGTGGCCCTCGATGATGAGGTTTTATCGCAGGAGAGCCACCGGCATCATCTGGAGCAGTGCGAAGTCTGTCAGCAGAAGGTTGCTCGCTATCGACACACCAATGCCAGCCTGGTTGCGCGTCTCTATCGCACTCAATGCCCAACCAGCACCGAACTGAGCTTCTATAGCGTGAGTGGCGGGGGAGGTGGGGAGGCATTAGCGCCGGAGAAGCGGCAGCAGATCGCCAGCCATGTGCTGGATTGTCCTCTTTGCATGGCTGAAGTTGAAGAAACGCGCCGTTTTATGGCGCAGCCCATCGAGTTTCCCGTTCCCGCCTTTTCTCCACGTGCCCTGGTGCGCCGCATTTTTGCCACGCCAGTAAAACGCCAGCAGTTGCTTGTCGTGCGCGGCGATGCGCAGGAGAGCGTGTGGCCGCGCCAGTACAAGGCCGAGGCCGTTGATCTCTCGCTGCATCTTTCCCGCACCAGCAGTGGCGAGCATATGCTGCTGGGCATTCTGACCAGTTCTGACCCCGCCGAAGACGTGGACGCCCTGGAGGGCGTACTGGCGGAGTTACATACAGCGCCCTTGCCTGTAGCGTCAAACGGGACTTCTCCAAAGACGCTGCCCTTTCTGCACACCCGCGTTGATGATATGGGCAATATTGTCTTTAAACCGGTGCCAGCCGGTAATTATACGATGGTGATTCATTTACCCGGGCGTGAGATGATTATCGACGGCTTGAGCATCGAAGAAACGTGATATGGATTCAGCTTTATTTTTACAACAGTTGCGCGACCTGCCTTTGGAAGAAGGCCGCGCGTACATTCGAGAACACATCGAGGAGCTATCTGATCATAAAGCCATCGGCGAATCGTTGGCGGAAGAAGCCCTGCGCGTGCTTTATACTCCATTTCTCTCCCTCAAGTTAGCTGAGTTGTTGGTTTTCTATGGTGATTATACGGAGCATCTCTCTTCTCATGCGCTAGGGTTGAAGGCGAAGGGGGATGCTCTGGAGCAGATAGAGCATCATCAGGCGGCTATGGATGCGTTGGACGCTGCAGGAGAAGAATTCCTTCGATTAGGAGATGAAGGGAACTGGGCGCGCTCGCGTATCAGCTGGGTTTACGCTGCTGGCTGGCTTGGTCGTGTCGAGGATACACTGAGGGTGGGAGAGGAAGCACGCAATGTATTTTTGCGCCTGAATGAGCCTTACTGGGCCTGTGTCATCGATAGTAATATTGCTGCGATTCTGGGCTATATAGGCAAGTACGAGGACGCTATCAAACTAAATGAGAATATGTTGGCTATTTATCCTACCGTGACCGATCAAGGCGAGACTTTTGTTCAACGGTCTATAGCTCTTGCTCAAATGAATCAGGCGGTAAATTTTTTCTGGCTTGCTAAGTTTGAAGAAGCTTACAAGCTATATCAGAAGTCACTGGCTGTCTTTAATGCACTGGATGCAACAGACATGGCTATTCGAGCAGAGAAGAATCTTGCGGAACTCGATTATACCAGAGGTTATTATGGCTCTGCTTTGAGACGTTACTATCAGGCTCGTGAAAGATTGATGCAAAGCGATAAAGATAACACCTTGCTGTTAGCCATGCTTAAAGTCTATATGGCAAATTGTCTGGTGAAACTTGATCGAATGCAGGAAGCATGTCTTGTATCTGAAGAAGCAGTTGAGGCATATCGACAGGTCGGTATGTCGCAGAGTATTGGTAATGCGCTCCATCAGCATGCCATGACACTGGTGGCTGCTGGCAAATTGAAGGAAGCACTGACCGTCCTCGATGAAGCGTGGGATCTCTTTAAAAATGGAGGCTACGAGCCACTTGCCTATTTAGCCAGACTACATCAGGCGGAAATTTTATTAGAGATGAATTCTGGTACCGCTGCATATGACCTGGCTCATGAAATTAAATATTATTCCGATGCACAAAGTTTGACGGCGTTTTCTATTCGTGCAAGTCTCGTGATGGTTGGCGCGTTGATACAAGAGGCGCAGAAGGCCCTGCTAGAGCGAGAATATCCGGCAGAAAAACTTCTGAAAGAGGCTATTAACCTGTGTAAGGAAACGATGTCGCAGGCGCGCCAACATAATTTGCAAGAAGAAGTCTATAAAAGCCACTACCTGATGGGGCGTATCTTTGCGTTACAAAATAATCCCGCGAAGGCCACCAGACATTACCAGGTTGCTATTGCTCAGATTGAACGTATGCTGGACAATCTTGTGCAGGATCTTTCACCTTCATTTTTGCGTACCACCTGGACTGTGTATGAAGATATGATAATGCTTTGCTTGAAGCAAGGACAGGATGCAAGGGCTTTTAGCTATCTCGAACGTGCCCGTTCACTTACCCTGCGCCAATACCTTATTAAAATAAAGTCGCCCTTTGACAAAGAGGAGTCGGCAGAAAAAACTGCCTCAGTAGAGGTACTGCGAATACAAACAGACTTAAAAAACTGGCAGGAGGATCACCGTAAATACAGTACTTTGCTTGCTGAAATTGATACCTCGGTATCACCTACACTCAATAAAGCAATCATCCAGGAAGAACTGAGACGCTGTGAAGAGAAGCTGAATGAGCTGTTTGAGCGACTGTATCTGCATCAAGTGGATATGAATACGGGAAATCATCAGACTCGTGCAAGAAAACGTATGAAAACAAAAGAACGCTTACTCACGGTCCAGGAGAGCGATGCTTTGCAACTGCGCCAGCATCTTTCACCGGAACAGCTCTTGCTGACATACTTTCTTCATAAAGAGCAGCTTATCATTTTTGCATTGACTGCAGACCATATGGTGACGCATATAAATCCTGAAGGAGCCACGCAATTAGAGTATCTTTTACCGATATTACATGCGCATCTACAAACAGGTGGCTGGCCTGATCCACAAAATCCTCCCCAGAAGACCATACATCGTATTTTGACCAGGCTCTATGATCTGTTGATTGAACCTATTACCTCATTATTACCTCCTTTTTCGGGACATTTAACCGTTGTTCCCTATGGGCCATTGCATAAGCTGCCGTTTCATGCGCTTTATGACGGCACACGCTTTCTTATCGAAAATTTCCAGGTGAGTTATTTTCCGGCCAGCAGCCTGCTCTTGCATCTCAGTTCTGTTGACAGAGAACCGGGCAGCCATTCCGTTGATATAGAAAATACTGTGAAATCGCCCTTAGTCTTTGGCTACTCAGGAAATGGGCAATTAAAGCGTGTTCATGATGAAGTGAAGACGGTAGCAACGCTATTAGGGGGAACCTGTTATCTCGATAAAGACGCCACTATCGCCAATCTTATTGAGCAGGCACCATCCAGTCCCATTATTCATCTCGCAACACACGGCCAGAGCAGGCTGGATGCGCCTAATTTTTCCTATGTGCGCCTGGCTGATGGACAACTGAATGCCATTGATGCCTTCAGCCTGAACCTGGCAGGATGCGAACTGGTCACTTTGAGTGGCTGTGAAACGGGATTGGCTTTGAGCAGCGGAGGCGATGAACAACTGGGGCTGGGACGAGCGTTTCTGGCGGCAAGAGCAAACTCGTTGATAATGAGCCTGTGGTCTGTGGAAGATAGCGCGACAAGTGAATTAATGAAGCTTTTTTACCAGCACCTTTTGAATGGGGAAAGCAAAGTTCAGGCAATACGCGCAGCACAGTGTCACTTCTTGCGTCAGGATGGGCCTATGACTGCTATGTATACTCACCCATACTTCTGGGCCGCCTTCCACCTTGTGGGGGATATCAAACCCTTAAAGTACGGGAAGCCGTGATATACTTTCCTGATACTGGTATCTCAACTACTAAAAAACATATCCCTGATCGTTGAGGTATCAGAATATCAACATGTGTGAATACTCTCTACATGCTACGTGAGTAGAGAGGCATGGAGGCAACAATGGATATGCACCAGTCCCCTATGGTAGAACTGCACAACTCGTTCTGGCGCAACGACCAGGTCACTGTCTTGTTCCAGTCTCCGATCCCGCTAGTTGTAGATGGCATATTCAATCAGGACCCTATACAGGAGATAAATGTGCCGCAGCAACTGGTAAATATCAATGGTTTCCTGCAGGAGCAGGACATACCGGCCACACTTCATTTTCTGGATGATAGTGATGAATCAATGCCCAATCCGCCACCATCGCAGGAGAGGCAGCGCGCCATGAAAATGAACAACATGGCAAATAGCTCTCAACTGCCTGCCGGGATTTATGCTTTCGGTTTCCACAGGCCGATAGAAAGTTCGTTTGGAGTCATTAGAACCAGTGTAATTAGTTTCTTGAAGATTGTGCCAAACTCTTCAATGAGTGGAAGTGGCAATGGAAATGGGCAAGACGGCTCTATGGACAGTTTTGTTGTTCAGATTGTCCAGAAGCTCAACACAAATCTGCCGGACCTCAATGCTAAGGGGACTCCCATCACTATTGCCGCCCCAACCTGGTTGACAGGAGGGACTCCGAGTACTGGAGGTCAAGGTTGTCCGCTTACACCGCCCATGCCTGTGACAGACTCCTGCTCTAACTGGCACTTCAAGTTGCCCCACCTTTCTGATGATTTGAAGTCAAAGAAGGGTCATGGGGTGACGGTTTTTATCCTGGATTCATTTCCCGAACGAGGGGTAATCGCGCGGGCGGCGCGCTACGCTGGAGATGATAACCCGCTTTTGGCGAAGGTCAACGAATCGGCGAAATTTGATTACAGCTTCATGTCTGGCGTAGAAGATGTGCAAGAAATTGGCGATACCAACGGCACTTTCGTTGGCAAGGATGTTTATGGACGGCATTATCCTATCCATTTAGAGGATCATGGACTGTTCATTGCCGGGATCATACATGACCTTGCGCCTCGCGCGCAGATCGAGTGCGTCCGCGTCCTGGATGATTTGTGCGTAGGTGATGTGCAGGTGATTGCGCAGGCCATCAACCAGATTTACTTTCGCACGGCGCTGAGTTCAGGCGACCTTTATGGCAAACCGGTAGTTGTGAACTTGAGCCTGGTGATACCCAACGACGACGAAGCGCAATCGCAGGGAGTCGAAACTGCTGTCGGGAGTCCTGCCGGAAGCCCAAATAATCCATGGGCGAGCCTGGAACAGCCCCTTAAAAGTCTGACCGCCCTGGGGGCTATGGTTGTAGCCTCCGCCGGAAATGAAGGCGACCAGCGTGAGATATCCGTCCAATTTCGTCCTCCAGCTCTCTATCCTGCTGCCTTCGCCTATGCACCGTTTTCCCTGGATGGCATCATTCCGGTTGGCGCTGTAGATGCAAGTGGGAATGTGACCTCGTATAGCTGCTATCCCGGAGATCGTGGTATTGCGACGTATGGTGGGGAAACGCCCCCTGTGGTACCGCCCAGCCCACCCTATCCTACGAGCGGCAATCCAGATGTGAGGCCGACAGATATGATGCGCGGCATCTATACCTCTGTCGAGTACCCGCCGCTCTCGCTCGATCCGCCGGCTCAATACTATAGCGCGCCCAATGACCACGCCTGGGCTTACTGGGTGGGAACATCATTTGCGACTCCCGTTGTTGCCTCGCTGGCAGCGCGGGTGCTGGAATTGCAGGCCGGAGGAGTGTCAGGTGGCAGCGCGCAGCAAGCTATTATGAATGCTGCTTCCGATACGGCGCTCTGGGATAGATTAGACCCCGGTGTTACAGGGAGTGGTACCGCAAATGGCAATATGCTATTAGCGGTGCAACATTGCTTGCGCAAGGATCGCGACGAGAAGGATCACGAGGATGAGGACGAGGCTGTGAATGTAGTGGTCAACGTCAATGAGTTCAATACATGATGAGGTTTTGTGCATCTAGCTGAGATGGGTTACTCGCTGTTCCTCCTGTTGCAGGGTGTGCATAGCACCGCGGCTACTATTGGCAGGTGCGCGACGGTTATTTTTGTCGCTTTCGAGGTAGGATACGATACGTCCGTCGGGCTTAATTCTGGTATACTCGTTTTTAATGCAACTGCTCTTCCGGTGGCTCAACAGGGCATCGTACAGAAAGCTTTGCAAGAACTTTATGGCAATCCGGCAATTGTGATTAGCTATTATGTCTTCTTCCTGGCTGGACTCGTTGCTATTTGTTCAGCGGCCTGGGCGCTTTATCATGTGGGTGTGCCACGTTTACCGGTGATTGTCTTGTTGGGGACTTTGTTTTCCACGTACTCTCATGCTCTTCCATATGGGCCTGTTGGCACGACATGTTTCTTGTTAGCGGTTTTGTGGATCGAACTCGCCTGGCGTAAATCTGCCAGCATGGAGAGCGATTCTATGATCATTGCTCCCGTAGGGGCTTCTACAGAATCTGTGCCGTAAATTATGTCATCCTACTGATTAGGGGCGATGCGAACTGGACACCCACAAGGGGTGTCGCTACTGAACCTGTCCTTTTGTTCATTGCCCGATAGCGGCGCGGTGTGATACGGTATGGTGTACTGACCCGTTTGTGGTAAACAGGAGTATATTCATGCCTCTCGTGCCTGGTTCCCCGGAGCAAGACGTGCAGGCTGTTGCGCCGGGGAGACGCCTGTCGTTTGCGTTTTTGAACTTGCCGCGCAATGTATATATATTGCTCTGCTTTACGCTGGGCAAGGGCTTTCAACTGAGTATTGCGACCCTGACGGTGAACTATTACGCGCATAGCCTGGGGTATCGTCCCGATTTTATCGGGGTTTTGAGCGCTATGCCTGCTATTGGGGCGCTGGTCGCCGCGGTTCCCGTCGGGATGCTGGCGGACCGCGTTGGGCGCAAGGTCATTCTGATCGGTACAGCTATCTTGACGCCGTTGTTTCTGGCGGGTATCGGGCTGGGAACCTCCGCGCCCTGGCTGCTGATTTGCGCGTTTTTGCAGGGAGCCGTATCCTCCGCTTACTGGGTGACGAATCTGCCTCTGTTGACCGAAAGCACAACCGAGCGACAGCGCGTGGGTGTTTTCGCGCTCAATAGCTTTCTCTTGCTGGGTGTAGGCGCGCTGGGTAGTTTGCTGGGAGGCGCGATACCGGAATTTGTGGGGCGCGTGCTGCATGTGGCAGCAGGCAGCACGGTTCCGCTGCGCTGGGGCGTGCTGGTTGCCGCGCTCAGCACTTTTGTTTTTGGTTTGCCGCTCTGGTTCTTGCGCGAGCCGAAACGCGCACGTCTGGCTGAAAATGAGCATGGAGAGAATTTGTCCAGCCCCCCATTTATTGCGCCTGGTGAGAACGCGCCCGCTCAAAGCACTGTTTTGATCGCGCCTGTGGAGAGTGCTGAAAGGCGGATGCAGGCAAGCCCGGTTAAAGAGCGTTTGCCTGTGATGCTCTTTGTGAAATTACTCAGTACCGACTTGCTTTTCACGATGGGCGAAGGGGCTGTTGTGGCGCTCATTCAGATCTATTTCGTGCTGCGTTTCCACCTTTCGCCGGGAACGCTGGGCATTATATTCTCCATTTCCGGGTTGGCGGGGGGGATTTTCTCGCTGACGGCACCCCTGTTTGTGCATCGTTGGAGCAAATTGCGTATCATCACTACCGTGATGTATCTCAGTTCTCCGTTGATGATCCTGGTGGGTTTCGCGCCGACGCTGTTATTAGCGGTAGGTGGAGAATATACGCGCTCGTTCATGCGCACGCTGATCGAGCCGGTCTACGCGGCTTTTCAAATGGAGCAGGTATCAGACCGGTACCGCGCTACGTTGAGCGGCTTTTATTCCGTCACCTGGAGCATCGGTTTTAGCATTGGCCCGGCAGTGGCAGGCTGGCTGCAAACCAATGTCAATCTTTCGACGGCCTTTGTCTTTGGCGCTGGCTGCCTTGCTTTGAGCGCATCTCTGTTGTTGTTTTTCTTTGGACGAGGTTATCCAGGGCGACCGCGAGGGTCGCCCCTACCATATACGAAGCACGACGCAAGCCTTACAGGATAGGGACCGGGTACCCCGCCCTGAATTCTGAACTTTTGGGCTACATCCACGACAATTTGATATGGTTTGACGTATCATTATATACGAAGTATGTTGTGGACCCGTAATGAATTTTACCGACCAGCACCGGTAATGTCTTGTCATGCTGAGCGCAGCGAAGGATCTGCGTGCGGCCCGGCGAGAGATCCTTCGCTGCGCTCAGGATGACAGCTGGCGGGTGGGGCGACCCTGGCGGGTGGGGCGACCCTGGCGGGTGGGGCGACCCTGGCGGGTGGGGCGACCCTGGCGGGTGGGGCGACCCTGGCGGGTGGGGCGACCCTGGCGGGTGGGGCGACCC
>DAHVFL010000158.1 GCA_027316975.1 Chloroflexota bacterium
GCGCGATCCAGCAACATATTGATGTTAGAGAGCACTTCGTCGTGGTGATAGGCTTCTCCCACGACACCTATCTGGGCATCGATGACTACCAGAGCTGTATCCGCGCTCATATGCCAGGCTCCTTTTCGCATTTCAATACTTCGTTCATTGGCCCGAAGTTTAACAGAAAAAGTGGAAAAATTGTTCACCTCTCCAGTATACCATTCTTTGGGACGAGCAGAGAATTGGAAGGTGATATATCGTAAGACGGCAGCATTGGGAGCAGGAAGCAGAAGTACCGTGATTCGTGGTATCATCATTGCATGAGTACATACCAGACCGACTCCCGCATCGACGAATACATTCATACTCTCCCTGGCTGGCAACAGGAGACGTGCCGCCAGGTGCGAGATCTGGTACACGCCGCCGACCCGGACGTGACCGAGACCATCAAGCGCACAAAGCAGCCCTATTTTACGCTGCATGGCAACATCTGCGCGCTGCTGGGAGCGAAGGATCATCTCAACATTTTCATCTACGACCCCATCGTACCCGATCCCGAGGGCATTATTAACCAGGGGCAAGGGAACCTGACAGCGCGGGCGATTCAAGTCCGTCAGAATGAAACCATCAACCAGCGCGCCCTTTTGAACCTCTTTCAAGCAATTATCGCCAATAACCGCGCGGGCGGATGGCGCAAGCTCAAAGGCAATCAGTAGCGACCTGGTCGAGCCGAGAGGATAAAATAGGGACCGCCCGGGCAAAGCGACCGATGTATTGATCGTTGTGAGCGCATTGGGGAGAGCAAGGGACGCTGCCTCATCGACAACCCGGAAACTGCTCGATCAATCTGCCTTAATGAATATTCACACCTACATTCGGGACTGTCATTCTTCGCTGCGCTCAGAATGACAGGTCACTACCGATCTTGCCTGTGAATATTCATCAGGCCATCTTCACTCAGGCTGGGAAAATTTAGACTGGGAATAACTCTCACATTCAGCGCCAATCCTTGACAATCCCCCCGCTATTTGGTACCCTTGCCCCTGTCACCACCAACGATGAGTTATACTCGCACTCGAAAACCGTCATATATATAAAAACAACCCCGCGTAGACAGGAGACGCATACCATGACCGAGCTTATGTGGGATGGCAAGTACAAGGATGGCAAAAAGGTCGGCCCCGTGCGTATAGCTCTCCCCTTCCAGGCCGTAGAAACCGTCAACGAAACCGCCCAGCAGCGCCAGTTGACCCTCGACAGCCTCTTCTCCGGTCGCCCGACCGAATGGCGCAACCGCCTCATCTGGGGCGACAAGAAGTACGTCCTACCCAGCCTCCTGCCAGAGTTCGCGGGTAAGGTCAACCTGATTTATATTGACCCACCATTTGCTACGGGCGACAACTTTTCGTTCAATGCAGAAGTGCCAGAAGACCCTGATATCGAGGAAAGCGAGAGTATAAACTTCACCAAGCAGCCTAGCATGGTTGAACAGAAAGCCTATCGTGACATCTGGGGCCGGGGGCATGAGTTGGATAGTTACTTACAGTGGTTTTATGAGACAGTAGTGTTATTGCGTGAGCTACTGGCAGATAGTGGCAGTTTATATGTGCATTTGGATTGGCATATCGGGCCTTATGTAAAGGTAGTGTTAGATGAGGTGTTTGGTAGTCAAAATTTTCGCAATGAGATTGGTTGGCGTTATAGTGGATGGAATAAACGTCTAAAAAATGCTTTCGAGAAGCGACGTGACTCTATCTTTTTCTATGGAAAAGGACCAAATCAAGAGTTTAATTCCTATTCGGAAACATGGAAAAATATAGAAGAGTATGTTCGTATTAGGAAACAAAAAGTCTTAGTTGATAATGAAAAACGGCAATATGTACTGTCTGATGCTGGAAATGGACGACGTATAAAACGCTATATAGAAGATGCAATTAGTGAAGGACGGGTTGTAGATGATACATGGTATTTAGATAAGATTAATAATTCTTCAAAGGAAAGTATTGGCTATCCCACCCAAAAACCCGAAGCCCTTCTCGAACGCATCATAAAAGCCTCATCCAACGAAGGCGACCTCGTCCTCGACTGCTTCTGCGGCAGTGGCACCACCGCCGCTGTTGCGGAGAAGCTCGGGCGGCACTGGATAACATGCGATCTTGGGCGTTTCGCCATTCACACGACGCGCAAGCGCCTGCTCTCCATTGAGAACGTCAGGCCGTTTGTGGTGCAGAACATGGGCAAGTACGAGCGGCAGGCGTGGCAGGCTGCCGAGTTCGCCGACCCCACGCAGCGCGCCAGCGTGCAGTTGCGCTATCGCAACTTCATCCTTGATCTCTACCACGCCACGCCCGTTGATGGCTACACCTGGATTCACGGCGTGAAGGACGGGCGGCTGGTGCATGTCGGCTCGGTTGACGCCCCTATCGCGCTGGGCGAGGTCAAGGCTATCGTCAACGAATTCTGGCGCGTGCGCGGCAAAGACGTGGGCGAGCATAGCAACGGCGTGGATGTCCTCGGCTGGGATTTCGCCTTCGATCTCAACGAGACCGCCAAACAGATGGCGGCTGATGCTAATATTCGCCTGGCCTTCAAGAAGATTCCGCGTGAAGTATTGGAGAAGAAAGCGGTCGAGCAGGGCGATATCAGCTTCTACGAGCTGGCCGCGCTGGATGTCGATGTGCGCCACCTCAAAAAGTGCATCGAGATCGAGCTAAAGAACTTCTTCATGCCGCCCGACGACGTGCCGCAGGATGTTACCAATGCCATCTCGCACTGGAGCCAGTGGATTGACTACTGGGCGGTGGACTGGGACTACCGCGACGATACCTTTCACAACCAGTGGCAGACCTACCGCACCAAAAAGCAGCCAAAAATACTCTTGAAGACCTTTCACGAGTACGACACGCCCGGCTCCTGTACCATAGTCATCAAGGTCATAGACATTCTGGGTAACGATACCACAAAGGCTGTCACGGTAGACATGTGAAACGACGGGGGAGATTACCATGCCACGCGCAACGAAAAATAAAGCCAGCGAACTGCAACCCGACCTCTTTGATCTCACGCTTTTTCTCAGAACCGCTCCATGCGTCCCCGCGCTGCGCAAACTGGTAGCGGAGTGGAAAGCGGGCGGCTACGCGGGCGTTACCAGGACAACGCGCTCTCTGCTCAACTACTGGTTTTCCACCGATCATCGCCTCTCCAACGGTCAGCTTTTCCAGTATCACGACGCCCAGCGCGAGGCTATCGAAACCCTCATCTATGTCTACGAAGTGGCGAAGGTGCGCAGCCGCAAAGACCTGCTCGAAAAGTATGTTCCCCCGCAGAGTGAATTGAAGCTCTCCCTGCCGAGCTACGACGAGTTCGCCCGTTATTGTACCAAAATGGCGACGGGCAGCGGTAAAACAAAGGTCATGTCGCTGGCTATCGCCTGGCAGTATTTCAACGCCGTGCGCGAAGACGAAAACGACTACGCTAAAACCTTTCTGATCATCGCCCCCAACGTCATCGTGCTTGAACGCCTCAAAAGCGACTTCGAGGGCGGGCGCATCTTTATGACCGACCCGCTCATCCCACGCGAACTGAAAATCTCGTGGGAGTTCGATTGCGTCATGCGCGGCGATGCCGAACGCGCCCCCGCCGAAGGAATGCTCTTTCTCACCAATGTCCAGCAGTTGTATGATCGCAGCCAGCGCAGGCAAAACGGCGATGATGAGCCTGAAATCATGACCGAGATGTTAGGGACGAAGCCCAGAGACGATATCGGCAACGACCTTTCCACCTTCTTCGATATGCTGTCGAAGCGTTCAGGCCGCCTGCTGATCTTGAACGATGAAGCGCACCATACCCACGATGAGGAGAACGAGTGGAACGGCGTCATTCGCCGCCTGCATACCAGCCTGCCACTGACCGCCCAGCTAGACTTCTCCGCCACCCCGCGCTTCACGAAAGGCGCGTTATTCCCCTGGACCATCTCGGACTACCCCATCAAACAGGCTATTCTGGATAACATCGTCAAACGCCCGGTCAAAGGCATTGCCGATATCGACGAGGCGAAAAGCAACATTGCCAGCGTGCGCTACCAGGGCTATCTGACGGCAGGCGTGGAACGCTGGCGCGAGTACAGAGAGCAACTGGCCCCGCTCAACAAAAAGCCCTTACTCTTCATCATGATGAACACGACGGAAGAGGCGGAAGACGTGGGCAACTGGCTGAGCCATCGGTACCCTGCTGAATTTGGCGGCGAAGATAGAACACTCATCATTCACACCGACAAGTCCGGCGAGATTTCAAAAAAAGACCTGGATAAAGCGCGTAAGCTTGCCCGCGAAGTGGACGATCCCGCTTGCCCGACCAACGCCATCGTCAGTGTATTAATGCTGCGCGAAGGCTGGGACGTGCAGAACGTCACCGTCGTGGTTGGCCTGCGTCCCTATACCGCTGCTGCCAATATCCTGCCCGAACAGGCCATCGGGCGCGGCCTGCGCCTGATGTTTCGCGGTAAAACGTATTCCGAACGGGTAGATATCATCGGCAACAAAGCCTTTCTCGCCTTTGTCGATGAACTGGAAAAGCTCGAAGATATCCAGCTTGAGACCTTTGAGGTCGGCAAAGACAAGCTCAAGATCATCTCAATCTCGCCCCAGGTACCTGAAAAAGCCGCCTATGATCTCTCCCTGCCCAGAATCACCCCCGTGCTTGTGCGCAAGAAATCCCTGCACGCGGAGATTGAAGGGCTGGATGTCAGAAACTTTACCTTTAGTCCCGATCCTCTGCCGCGCAAACCAACCATTGCCGATATCAAGAAATTCCAGTACGAGGCCTTCGACATCCTCACGATGGAAAAAATATTCGAGCGCGAATACGCCATCAAAGATGCCCGGCGACCCGATGAGATCGTCAGCTTCTATGCCAAAGTAATCGCCAGCAACCTGAAACTGCCCGGCCAGTTCGCCGCGCTTGCCCCTCGCGTCTGGCAATTCTTCGAGGAACGCGCCTTTGGAACGAAAGTTGATCTCTACAATTCCGCCATTATACAGGCCATGAATCACCGAGTAGCCGCTTACGTAGTACTGGATGTTTTCGCCAGAGCCTTGCGGGAAAAACTGATCGAACAGGTAGAACCCGATATCGAAGGCGCGGACCGTATGCTTTCTTCAATGGAGCCATTTGCCTTTTCTCGCTCTGTCATAGAAGCCAGAAAATGCGTCCTCAACATGGTTCCCTGCGATAACGACTTTGAATACGCATTTGCCCGGTTCCTGGACAGTGCAACCGACGTGCTGGCCTTTTCCAGGCTGCCGCAGCAATTCGGCTTCTCGATAGAATATACCGACAACAACGCCAACTTGCGCTACTACTACCCCGATTTCGTTGTGAAGACCGCAACAAACCACATGTGGCTGGTTGAGACAAAGGGCCAGGAATCTATCGAAGTGCGTTATAAAGACACCGCGGCGCGCATGTGGTGCGAGAACGCCAGCATGTTGACGGGTCAACCATGGCGCTATATCAAAGTGCCTCAAAAAGAATACAGATCGTTGCAACCCGTTGACTTTGAAGACCTGCTTGCCTTTGCCAGCTAGACATGTTGTAAACTATGAGAGTCGGAAATGAACCATCAAGGAGAACACCATGGCAGCCTATATCGTAGTCGATGTTGAAGTGACAGACCCGGAACTCTACCGCACATACACGCAGCAGGTGCTGCCAACCATTGAGAAGTACGGCGGCAAATTCCTCGTGCGCGGCGGCCAAACCGAGACAGTAGAGGGAGACTGGCAACCCGGGCGCTTCGTCATCCTCGAATTTCCCGGCGTCGAGCAAGCCAGGGCCTGGTACTCCTCACCCGAATACACGGCCATCATCGGCATTCGCCATCACGCGGCCAACTCACGCATGATTCTCGCGCAGGGCGTCTAGCTGCTTTTGCTAATGATGACCCTACTCGCTTTGCTACTCTCCATTCTGCCGGGGAGTCCAGGCTGACCAATTGTCTTGCCAACCGTCAGGCCATTTCTTACACGCTTCCTGAGAAACGCGATCCGGGGAGGATCGCGCTTTCTTCCAGGGAGTGGTGGCCGCTCTACTCGATAGTCATTGCCTGGCGGACCGAAGGCGCTATGCCTGCCTCAACGCGCACGCTGTTGGCGCGCAGGTAGTGGGCGAAGTTTTCAGCGGCCACGCGCAGCGCGTCCAGCAGGTCAGGCGTGGGCGTCACATCTGGCTCCCACCACCAGCGTGTAATTGTCCAGACCCCTCGCTCCAGGCGACCATCCAGCCGGGCCACAAAGCGATCCCCATAGAAAACCGGCAGCACATAATAGCCCCAGCGGCGCTGTGGTTCGGGCTTGTAGACCTCCCAGACGTAATCAAAATCGAAAAGCTGCATCACGCCGCGCCGGTCCCACAGCAGGCTATCCAGCGGACCCAGAAAGATGACACGGGGCGCGGGCGCGGGCGCTTCCAGCAGCGGCAGCGCGCTCGTTGGCAGATAGGCAGGCCAGCCCTTCGCGCCGTTTTCGCCGATCAGCGCGGGCGTCAGCGTGCCCATCTCTACCAGTTCTTTGAACGCCGGCGCGCGTCGGGTAGTCGCGCCACAGCCAAACCAGATACTGTACTCCCCGGTAGGGCGGATGAGGCCCATGGCCTGGCTGCGCCGGGCCAGCATCCAGCGTGTCGACTCATCCTCATCCTCTACTAGCGGCGCGTTAAAGTAGTCGGGGGGGATGACGCGCTCGGCCCGGTCATAATAATGGCGACCACCCTGGCGGTGATGGGTCACAATCAGCCCGCGATCCCACAGCGCCCGCAAGATATGCTTGATGCGCTTGGGACCATACCAGGCGCTGCGGTCGGTGAAGTGCGATTGATCTTCAAACTCCAGCGAGGAAAGCGGCCCGCGCGCATCCAGTTCGGCCAGCGCTGCCGCCACCGCATCGGCCTGCTCTTCCAGCAGCAGCGGGTGCAGATTATAGGTGTGGGCGCGCAGCCGGGCGCGCATGGGCCAGTCGCTCATCGGTACCAGACACGCCATCTTGTCCCAGGCGTCATAGACCAGCCGGTCGGTGTACGCCGTCTTGTGCCAGTCATCCACCTGATAGCCCGGCGCCCGCGCCTGCAAGACCAGATCAGGGTTGCGTCCCACCGGGTTGAGCGGGTCATATTGCACCGTACCCAGGCGCTCAAACACGCCAGGCACATCGGTTGGCGTAAAGTGATAGTTTGCCAGAAAGCGCCGCGCTTCGGCGCGCGAAAGGGTCAGCGTCATCTCGTGTCCTCCGGTCAAAATCGCTCTATTCTCATTTTAACAGATCACCGTGGAGAAATCACAACCTTTGAGATAAAATCTCAACGACTTCTCCATTGACCCCGTGTTCGCTCAATTGCTATACTGATCGCGCGTTATTTGATGTAGTAATCGAGTTTCCTGAACAATAAGGCTCTCAAGGTGTTGACTCGAAACAACGGAAAGGATGGGATGCTATCCAAAGCGCTGGCCGCGACGATCGAGTCCTTCCACAGACACGGTGGCTTTCTGCAATAATCATTCCTTTCTTAGTGGTCGCTTTCGGTATTCTCTACCTGTTGCCCGACCATACACAGGAATTATTCGCCTGGACCATCCGGCCTCGCATGACACCGATGATGCTTGGCGCTGCTTACATCGGAGGGGCCTACTTTTTTGCGTGCGCTGCCACCTTCGCGCGCTGGCACTGGGTCAAAGTCGGTTTTCTTCCGGTCACCACGTTTGCCACCTTTATGGGCATTGCGACACTCCTGCACTGGAATAGTTTCAATCACAGCCACATCTCCTTCTTTGCCTGGGCGATCCTGTACTTCACCACTCCATTCCTCGTTCTGGGAGCCTGGCTGCGCAATCGGCACACCGATCCTGGCACACCCGATGCCAGCGACTTCATTGTGCCACGGCCTGTGCGCTTTATCATTGGTAGCATTGGCCTGATTATCTTACTCATCAGCATCTTTCTGTTCCTGCGACCCGATCTTATGATTCGTGTCTGGCCGTGGAAGCTGACGCCGTTAACAGCAAGAGTCGTAGGTGGTCTGTTTGCTCTTGCCGGCGTTGGTGAATTCTGCATCGCACTTGACGCGCGCTGGAGCGCGGTACGCATCGCGCTGCAAAGCCAGATGATCGGAGTAGCGGCTATTGTTGTCGCCATCTTTTTCTCCTGGAGCAATTTCGATCAAGCCAGCATCTTTACCTGGTTCTTTGTAGGAGGTATGCTCTTCCTGTTGATCGCAAGTCCCATACTCTATTTCTGGATGGAGGGGCGACGCCGCTCAGGTAAAACTCCATGACCGAGCAATGAGTTTAGCGCATCAGATACTACAGGTATCCGGCTGTTTCATCTTTCGCCAGTAGAGCGGCCAGGGAGAGCTTGCAACTCGCTTCTATCATCTATGCTGGAGATAGATACTTATAGAAATCCTGGGAGGAAATATATACGTGGCAGGTTATCTCTTATTAGAAGGCGGCGCGGAATTTGGTGGCCAGATGTCCGTGCCAGACCGCCGCGCTCTTGCACTTGCGGGCGGCAACAACGCGCAAATCAGCATCATCCCCACGGCAGCCGCGCCGGATAACAACTATCGACGCGCAGGCAACAACGCCGTCCACTGGTTTCAGAGCCTTGGCGCCACCAACGTCGCGTGGCTGCCGCTCATCGACAAAGCCTCAGCCGACGATGCCAGCATTGCCGGCGCCATCGCAAATTCTCGCCTGCTCTACATGCTCGGTGGCTTCACCGGCTACCTCGGCGAAACGCTCAAGGGCAGCGCCAGCTTCCAGGCCATGCTCGAAGCCTATGATGCAGGCGCGGTAATCGCTGGCAGCAGCGCGGGTGCCATGGTCATGTGCCAGTACTACTCCGACCCCGGCAAGAGCCAGGTAATAGTGGGACTGGGGCTTGTTCCCAATAGCTGCGTCCTTCCGCACCACAACACCTTCGGCAAACGCTGGTTCCCTCTCCTGTCAGAACAGCTTCCCAACGCGGTCCTGCTCGGCATCGACGAGCGCACCGGAATGCTCGACGATGGCGACGCGGGCCGCAAACGCGGCTGGCGCGTCTACGGCCAGGGATCAGTTACCCTCTATCGCGGCGGTCATGCCACAACTTATCAAGCAGGAGAGACGTTCAACGACGATTTTAAGTCGTAGCGTCATTCCTTAAATATCCGGGGCGGTGAGGCCGTGCATGCCGAGGGAGTAGGCGATCTCGCCGCCGTGATGTATGTCGTGCTCGATGACGTGCCAGATGACCCATCCGCGGGTGAAGGTGTATATCTTGCCTTCCCACTCATCCTGGACAGGAGACTGCAAATCTGCGAGCGTATAGCGTCCCAGCACCTCCTGCATGACCTGCCAGGTTTTTTCCAATCCGCTCACCAACTCATCCGCAGAGCGTGGTAAACTACCAGGTCCATTCCACTCATGAAAAGCGCCGAAGTCCTCATCGCCCTCTTCCAGACTATAGTGGAA
>DAHVFL010000159.1 GCA_027316975.1 Chloroflexota bacterium
TTGATCGTGCGAATCAAATCACCCGGCTGCAATCCGGCCCTGTCCGCCGGGCTTTCAGGCACAACCTCCCGCACCCATCCATACATTTTTGGCATTGGTCTTGTTCCTTATTGGACATTGGCATAGTATGCATCAGCCAGGGCGGGGGGAGAGCCGCCGCCCCTGGTTCGTTTCTCTCAATACGGAATATTTCCAGTGAATTATAACCGCTTTATTGAACTGCGTCAAATTTTTAGGACAACAGCAATCACTCATTCTCCCTGGCTTCCAGGATAATCTCCTTAATCTGCTCTACTGACAGGGTTTTGATATCTACGCGATCACCCTCTATCGTCAACAGCAGCATCTGCTTCTGTCCGGCAGCGCTCGCATCATCGTGTAAAAAGCTATACAGCGTTTGCGCAACCCTTTGCGCGGCGCTCTCTGCCCGCTCGCCATGCTTCTTGATGCCGATAGCCACAAGCGCGGGAGCCTTCAAATCTCGCGGCTCCACCAGGTCCACATCCACATCACGCTCATGCTTCAACTTCTGCTCCAGCATCTTGAGATGCTCTTTCGTATCCGAAAAGAACTCAATGGTGATGGTGGTGTCCATATTGTTTGCCTGCTCTTTCTCATTCACTACTAAACGGAGACCGAATTGCAGGTATTATAGCTGTATTGAGAGGTAGTGGCAAGGGACGAGGGCGGCACAAGTGCCCCCACCCTGGTAATAATTGTGCGGTAGGTTCGCGCCTGTGGGACAAGCCCCGCCCTGGTCAACGGTAATCCTTCAGACTTCCGGCGCAACCGGCCTTACCAGAAACTGGTAATGTATCAGGTTGCCGATGCGGATGTAGTCGCGCGGTTTGAGGAGGTAATCGCGGTCGGAATCGAGGCGCGTTTCGTTGATGAATGTGCCGTTGCGACTGCCCATGTCGCGCAGGAAATAGGCGCCGTTGGTGCAGGTGATGGCGGAGTGGTGACGCGAGATGGACTGGTGATTGATGACCAGCTTCGAGGTGGCTTCGCGCCCGATGGTCAGCGACTCGGTTTGACTGATGGGTGTGTGCGTATGTTCGGGCGCGGCAGTCATATCCGGGTCTTGCGAGTTGAGCATCATGGTGGGCGTGTCGTCGATATCGTTGCCTGCAACTAGCAATTGCGCGGTTCTGGCCGGTAGCAAGGGAGCCAGGAATGCTGCGGAAGGAATGCTGCGCAGGCTATAGGGGTCGCTGCTGGCGGCTAGCTGAATCTCCATCGCCTTTTCCCCTGCGCCTGCGTCTTCTTCCGCGCCGGGCAGTTCGATGAGCGGCGCGGCGGGCGCGAACTGTCTTCTAAAGCTGCGGGCCGGCGTTGTTGTAGCAAGCCCCGGCGCGTTTGTTCTGGTCTTACGCACGGCCAGCACGGGCGCGAGCACTTTTTGCCCATCGAGCCAGTTTTGCAGCTTGAAATCGCGCTCAAACAGGCACGATACTACGGAAGTGAGATCGACGGCGTGATCGATGGCGCGTTTGAATGCCAGTGTGTCGCGCTGGTCGTCGAAGGAGAGCAGCCCCACCGGCACGCCATTTTTAAGCCAGACCTTGCTGTAAATATGCGTCTTTATATCAGCCATCACTTCCGAGTAAGCGGGCGCGGACGCACTGGTCAGGCCAATAGCAGCTATATCAAAGCCAAAGAGTGAGAAGGTATTGATGGGGCGCAAATAGGCGTTGCTACAGGGTGCGCAATGGAGCAGGCGCAGCGCGTCCAGCATTCCCATCATGCCGTAAGCGGCGGCGCGGCCCTGCTGTATGGCGGGGTACCACTGGCCGGGGATGCGCATACGGCCCATGAGCGGATCGAGCGTTTCCGCCACATCGCCCGCCGCGTACACATCAGCGACGCTGCTTCGCATAGCATGATCCACCGTGACGCCGCGCTCGCAGGCAATGCCACTGGCTTTTATACAATCGACCGCAGGCTCAGAGCCAATCGCCACTATCAACAGATCACAGGGGATATGCGCCCCGTTGCGCGTAATGATACCCTGCACTCGCCCCGACTTGCCGGCAATCTCCGCGATCTCATCCTCGACACGCACCTCGACCCCGGCTTCCTGTTCCTGGTGCAAAATAAGTTCGGACGCCGTTCTATCCAGCACGTCAGCCCACAACTGGCGGCGGCGCAGCAGGTGGATAACGCGCACTCCGCGCTGGCGCAGCGTGTCCACCGTCTCCAATGCCAGCGGGCCTCCACCGTAGACAACCACACGCCGCGCAATCTCCAGGAAACGCAGGGCCGCCTGGTAATCTGTGACTGAACGCAAGGTCAGCACACCCGCCAGCTCGCAACCGGGGCAGATCAGACGACGCGAACGCGCTCCCGTTGCCAGCAGCAAACGGTCATAGCCTAAGCCCTGCCCCCGCCGCAGCGCTAGCTGGTGCCGCGCTCCATCGATATCTACGACGCGGTCGAGCAAGAAGCGCACCCCCTTATCAGCGTAAAAACTGGGGCGGCGCGCAAATAACACATCTTCCTCTACCCGCCCCGCCAGGTAGTCCTTGAGCAAGGGCCGATGACAGGCCGGTGTCGGCGATTCCGCGATGATGGTGATCTCCGCCGATGGCTGCTCCTGGCGCACAGTCTCGGCGGCGGTTACTCCAGCTATTCCATTCCCAACTATCACATACGAGAGACGCTCACTCATATCTCACCCTTGATGTTTCCAATCCAACTTGCTTCTATTTGTATCGATGTATTTCATTGTAGTCAAGCGGATATTAAAATAGCGTGAAAACGGTACAAAGGGGTACTGATTAGCTATTGGCTCTTCAGCGCTTGCGACGCTTCGTAAATAATATGAGAGGTGACGAGCATTGCTCGTCACCTCTCATATTATTTACGAAGCGTCGCATTTCCTATCATTTCGCCTCTGCTGTCGCCTTAATATCCGCCAGTTGCTGGGCGTGCATTTTCTCATGCGCGGGCAGCACATTTACTACCTGGTAGAACTTGATCTGGCCGAAGGTGGGGTGGCGCAAGGGGCGTTCCCAGGCGTCACCGGGCAGTTCCGAGAGGTACTGGAAGAGTTCTTCGCGGCGCGCGGCCATACCGGCTAGCACGGCGTCGAGCGAGTTCGGTGGCTCGGCTTCGCGTGTGCGGCGCGGAGTCTCCTCCCCCAGATCTTCGACGAGCGGGTTATCTTCGTCTTGAATCTTCTTCATGGCTTCCAGGGCCAGCCCATCAGCTATATAGAGGTGATAGGCCAGTTGCAGCGGCGTCCACTCGTCCTCCCCTACCGGATTCGGATTGCGCGTCAGTTCCTCGTTGCTGAATTTTGCCAGTTGTCCCATAAATTCTATACGGGCCGCGACCATTTTGCGGCGTACCTTGTCAAATGGATTCTCTACAGTGGACATGTACCGTTTCTCCCTCCAACTGGCGGCGCATCTCTTTTTCGTTAGTCCGCCTGTCGCACCAGTCTTGTATATAAACGCTCCAACTCGTCTTCGTTATTAAAGTGTAGGACTAGTGTCCCCTTGCCCTTGCGGTTGCGCCGCAAATCCACCTTGACCATCAGCGAAGTACGGAACTGCGCCTCAAGGTCATCGAGGTCGGGAGAGCGTTTCTGCGCCTGCGCTATCTGTTGGCTGGCATCGGCGCGTTCTGCTGATTTGATACGCGCCGCCAGTTCTTCGGTTTGTCGCACGTTCAGTTTGAGGGTAATGATCTTGCCCAGCGCCGCTACCTGGTCTTCTTCGCGGGTGATGCCCACCAGGGCGCGCGCGTGTCCCTCGGTAAAGTTTTCGAGTGAATTGACTAAAGCTTCGCGCAATTTAGGTGCCAGTTGCAGCAAGCGCAGCGAGTTGGTGATGGTCGAGCGGTCCTTGCTCACCTGGCGCGCTACCGCTTCCTGTGTCATGCCGTATTCCTCGATGAGAGCCGAGTACGCCAGCGCCTCCTCAACAGGGTTGAGATCGGCGCGCTGGATATTTTCGATGAGGGCCAGTTCGAGCATTTCTTGCGGCGTGGCTTCTTTAATGACGACGGGAATCCGCGTCAAACCCGCCAGGCGCGCCGCGCGCCAGCGCCGTTCACCCGCGATAATCTGATACTTCGCCACACCACTTTGCGCGGCTACTCCTGGCGCGAAATCTGTATCGGCGAGCCAGCCATTGGGTCCCGCGTCGATTCGCGTGACCACCAGGGGCTGCAAGAGACCATGCTGTTTGATCGACGCGCTCAATTCCAGCAGCCTCGGATCGTCCTCGCGAAATACGCGGCGCGGCTGGCGCGGATTGGGAATAATGCTATCGAGAGGGATTTGCAAAATGTTGTCATCGGAAATACGCGAGGGCTGCTGCATCTCCATAGATTCAGAACTGCCCGGTATCAAGGCATTCAGACCGCGCCCCAGGATAGATTTCTGCTTAACCACGAGCCATCACCTCCTCCGCCAGCGAACGATAGGCCGTCGCGCCGGGCGAGTGCGGATCATAATCGAGGATAGACTGCCCGAAGCTGGGGGCCTCGCTCAGGCGCACATTGCGGTTGATAATCGTCTGGAACACCTCTTTAGGAAAATGACTGCGTACCTCGCGCACGATTTCTCCCGCCAGGCGCGTGCGCGAGTCAAACATATTCAAGACCACGCCCACGATATAGAGATCGGGGTTGAGTTTGCTTTTGACCATCTGGATAGTGTTGAGCAGGTGACTCAATCCCTCCAATGCCAGGTATTCACACTGAATAGGGATGAGCAGCCCATCGGCTGCCACCAGTGCATTAACGGTGAGCAGCCCCAGTGATGGCGGACAATCAATAATGATGTAATCACAGCGTTCGCGAATTGGCTCCAGCACCTGGCGCAGCCTGTTTTCACGGGCCAACGCCCCCACCAGCTCGATTTCAGCTGCCGCCAGGTCAACAGTACACGGGGCAACCACCAGCTCGCGCCGCGGCGTCGGCACAATCACATCAAAAATGCTTAATTCCTCTGGCTCTTGCACAAGCAGATCATACAGGGTATGGGGTCTGAGATTTCGGGCTACCCCGATACCGCTGGTTGTGTTGGATTGCGGGTCCATATCAACAAGCAACACCCTGCGACCAGCCGCCGCCAGGTAGGTGGCAAGATTGATGGCTGTTGTTGTTTTCCCAACCCCACCCTTCTGGTTTGCGATTGCATAGACTTTTGACACTGGTTACTTCCATTTCATTGATTGTCATGCGCAAACACATTGTAACAAAAGCGAGACTGAGAAGCAACACCATTGACCAGGGCGGGGGCTTGCCCCCGCCCTGGTCAATGTCACCGATCAAAGTAAAGTATACGCCCACAGTTGCCGCACAGTTGCAGGTCCTGGCTGACCCGCGCCCGTTGCAGTTCGCTGGGAGTCAGAATAACGCGGCACCACTGGCATGAACTTTGTTCAACCCTGGAGACGGCGCGCCCCTGCTTGGAGCGTTTGAGCGTTTCGTAGCGCTTAAGCAGTTCAGCATCGATGCTGCCTGCGAATTGATCGCGCCCGGCCTGGACTTCCTGCCGTTTGCTTTCAAGTTGCTCCCCACGCTGCACGCTGGATGCGTTGAACTGAGTCCACGCCTCTTCCGCGCGTTGGAGGGCCTCGCTCTTCTGCTTCACCATCTCTCGCAACGTATCTGTGGCATCCATGACTTCCAGCGTCATTTCTTCCTGGCGGCTTTGCTGGGCGCGCAGGTGCTGAGTCTCCTGTTGCGCCGCGTAGAGTTCCTTCGGGTTGGTAATAGAACCGCTATAAAGACGCTGCTCCAGCAGTTTCAGGCGGTGATCAAGTTCTTCGAGCGCCCATTCCGCCTCTTTTTGCGCCTGTAAGCCAGAGTGGAGTTGTTGTTGCGCGATACGGGATTCCGTACGCGCTTTCGCCAGGGTGCTATCTCCTTGCAGGGTACGTATGAGAGTTTGCTGTTCCAGGATAAGGCGCTCAAGTTCGAGGTCAATTTGTTGCAACTGGTAAAGCGTGGCAGCTATTTGTGTCGTGCTCATCGTGATCCTTTCCGAGAGCTTGATGACAACCAATTTTGTCGGGGTTGGATTCTATTGTACAACTGGCAACTGGCGGCTGCAAGGGTAGTGCATTCGCGAACACAGGATTATTTAATGCTTATCCCCCGGTGTAGCCGATTACATCGGTACCGCCCTGGGTGCTGGCCGCATTCCAGTACATAGGACGTTCCGCGACGAATGGGCCGTTGGACGATTGTACCACCATCGATACCTCGTAGCCCGCGAAGCCGCTACCAGCGCGGTAAAGATTATTGATGACCATAGCGGTAATGTCCGCCGTGTAGCGCGAACGCGCTTTTACCGTCACCGAAGTCGTGTAGTAGCCACCCGCGTTGTTGACCAGGGAAATGTTGATGGTTTCGGTGTTGGCAGTCGGGTTCTGGATGGTCAACCACTCGTCATAACCGAGATTGACATATCCTTCGGCAAAACCGTAGTTATTCGCCGCGGCTGGCCCAACCATACCCAGCACATCTGTTCCACCCATACTCTGCAGGTTGCGTCCGTTGCCAGTACGGTTATACTTGAAGAACATCTCGCGCTCAACGACAATATTCGCGCCCGTCGAGGTGATCTCGGCGGAAACCGAATTACCGGGGGCAGGCACGACCGCGTTGACGTTCCAGATCGTCTGCGTACTCGGAGCGACGGTGATGGGATAGGCTTTGGTCGAGCCGTCGGGGAACTCCAGATTGATGTTCACGCTGGCCGCTACATTCGCAGGGTCAACGTTCGCAATCACGAAATTCTCCTGGAACTGCCCGCCGGTATAACCTTCGGCGAAAAGCCAGTCTTTAGCAGGGTTTTGCACACCCACCACATCTGCTCCACCGGAGACTATGCCAGCATTGCCACCAGCAATGTTACTGAAGTAGGTGGGACGTTCGACCGCCACAGGCTGCGTCGATGTTACCACCGCTGCCACGCGCCCTGAGAAGCCGCCGGGGAAGATGGTGCCGCGTGTTCCACCTGGCACCGTGACCTGTTGCGACGTTACCAATTTGCCGCCAGCATAGTACTTCGCCGTGACAGTGGCTGTCTGGCCACCGATGGGATTCAGGATCGTAATAAACGATGAGTAGCTGCCACCGCCAGGTTGAGCTCCCTGGGCCAGATCGCCGAAGTTGAAGGTCGTTCCCAGTTTGGTCAATCCGATCACGTCACTGCCGCTATTCGTTCCCAGTGCGTTAAAGTACAGGGGACGTTCCGCCACAATACCTTTACAATTGGGAGTAGCTGAGGAGTTGACCGTCAGTACCGCCGCGTTGGAGATACCTGGCCCGGTGGGCGAAGTACCCAGGTCTCCATCGACCCATTCCGTCATACGCGAAGTAGGAGGTACGTTGACCGATTTGGTAATAGTGTAGGTTGGCTTGCCATCAGGCTGGGCCAGGTAGTTAATGGTGACGGTACAAAGCGTGCTATTAGGATTTTCAAGCGTCAACCATTCCTTGAAACCGCCACCTGCTCGCCCCTCCGGGAAGTACCAGACAAGACTGACAGGCCCACCCAGGCTGGGAATAGGCGTTGGGCTGGGACTGGGCGTAGGAGAGGGGGGAGTCTGGTTGGTATAACTCAACAGCCGATTGTATTCCAGCGTTCCCATACTTGCGGCAGGAGTACCCTGCCAGTCGGTAATGATCTGTGGGTAACCACAGGCAGAACCGGTTGAATACCAGGCCCAACCTATCCAGCTCATCTGACGCGCATCAAAGTAGGCGAGCAACGGAGCCATATACGTTGTATTGCAGTCATACTCGCCGCTCTCGAGAGACATCACGGGTGCCGTCGCCGTCAGAAAGCCGAAAGCCGCGTCCCAGTTGCTTGACTGTTTGCCCGGGTAGTTGTATGGATGGCTATCATAGGCCAGGTTATTTCCACTGTCAGTGAGACGAATGCCGGACTGCTGGCTCTGGCTCAAATCAAAGCCCCAGTTCATACCGGAAACAATGACCACATTGGTAGCGCCTGTCCCGCGCACCGCATTGACAAGGGCCTGCAAACCGACGCCTGTATAGTTGTAGCTCTTACCCGGCAAAGTATTGTCGTTGGTAATTGCACATCCCGATGACCAGCAGTTCCAGGAGTTGGGGTGCGGCTCGTTGTAGAGTTCAAATAGCACGTTGGTGTTACTCTTAAAGATGGGAGCAACCTGCTTCCAGAACGTTACGCTATCCGCATCGGGCATCATGAAACCGGCCCCGGACCCGCTGACCTGACCGCCAGCATCAGTCCACATCAGGTCAATGACGACGTTCAATTTCAAAGCGGTCAAATTATTCACAACCGTCTTGACGAGAGACTGGTACTGCGCGGCTGTACATTGAGCCTTAGCATCCCCGTTAAGCCAGAAACTCTCGGACAGCGGCAGGCGCACAGTATTGCTCCACCAGTATGTCCCATTAGGACCGCTGGTTCCCGGCCCCATAAAGGCCAGGCGAACGCTATCAAGGGCCGGGTCGCCCGTACACTCGAACTCTAACCCATCACGGCCTACACCGTGAAAAATGTACTGCTTGCCATCGGCGTCAATGATCTGGTTCCCACTCACCTTATACGGCCCATTCGCGAATTCATGGTACGGAAGGGACGAAGCGGCGCGCGCAGGAAGCGCTGCCCTGCGCGTAATAAAGGAAGCAAGCGCAACACTGGCAAAGAGGACGATAAACAGGAGCAACGGCGTTAATTTTTTCACACTAAGAGAGCGCGACATAAGCAACATCCTTTACAAGATACAACGGACAAGGAAATTGGATCCTATCCAGGCATCGGAGCAGCGTGTAGGGCCATTGTACCAGTACATCGGTATTCGTCAATATTTCAAATTGTTTCACCGTATTCCACTTTTTAAGAAATATTGATAAATACAAATAGCCCTACTTCTACAACGAGCGCGTAAATCAGGCAGAGGGAGAGACAGATAATCAGGTACTTTTGTACCGTTCCAGCCCGATCTTTCCGCCGGTGAAACTGGAGTGACTGTAGGGACGCGATTGATCGCGTCCGCTCGGTGCGAGCCTTGACAGAGGCCGACGCGATTGATCGCGTCCCTACAGTCACTTACAGGTATGGCGCGTGATTGTTCAAACAATGATGTTGTCAGAGCTATCCGCCGGTATAGCCGATGACATCGTCGCCACCCTGGGTGCCGGAAGCATTCCAGTAGATGGGGCGTTCTGCGACGAATACCCCGGACGATTGCACCACCATCGAGACCTCGTAGCCGGCGAAGCCTTCACCGGAACGATACAGATTGCGCATTACCGTACCCGTGATGTCCACCGTGTAGCGACTATGCCCCGGTACGCTGATCGAAGTTGCGTAGTACCCACCTGCCTCATTGACAATCGCAATGTTGATGGTCTCGGTTGTGGCGGTGGGATTCTGGATAGTCAGCCATTCATCATAACCGACAATGACATATCCTTCGGCAAACCCGTAGTTGCTGGATG